>PMIZ01000117.1 GCA_003157225.1 Actinomycetota bacterium
ACCGTGTGAGACACAGCACCATGAACCCCGCCAACCCCACCAGACCCATCACTATTCCTACCGCCCGCGTCCCGTTTACACGCCTCCGCCAGCATGAAATTGCTAGCGCACACGTCACCGGCAGCAGGATAATCAAGTATCCGGCGAACGAGTTGGCGATTGTAAACGTCCCGAAAACGTCCCCGGTTTCGGCGCGTTTTTCGAAGGTTTTTACCAGTGACGGCTGCAGCACCCCCGACGCCGTCATCTCCTGCACGTGTTGCGACAGGTTCTGTCGGATCTCGGGCAGCACCGTGAAGTATTGGTAGAGCCCGTTCACCGCCAGGACCGCGAGCGTCGCCACGAGCGCCGCTAGCAGGATTCGTCCCCGGAAGGGGCTCGAAATCACCTGCACCAGCACGAGCGCAAGTACTCCCCAGGCAAGGAGTTCGAGCATTCGCTGGACTGCCGCATAGCGGTACTCGGCAAGGAACGTCGTCAGTACGGTAATTCCGATGAACGCCAGCACCGCGACGGTGAATCCGCCCGCCTGCACTTCGACACGTTTTCTGAGCGCGATCCGGAGCGTCACCAGCAGCACCGACATGAACACAAGCAGGTAGACGAGAATGTTGCGGTGCAGCGGCGCGCCCAGGTCCGAACACATGGGTCGCACCGTAACCGCAAGCGCCGCAAGGAATACCGCCAAGGCCTGAGCGATCCGCGGCAGGGGGGACTCCTTCGCCGCGTCCGCCGTCCCTGACTCCTCGTGCCGTCGAACGTTCATTTCCTCACCGCCCGTTCAATGACCACGATCAGGAGGATCAGGATCGCCGCCTGGAGGATGGAGATTACTTCGCCGAAGGTCCCATGCACGAGGTAAAGTATTGCGGCGGTAAGTGTTACGCCGAACGTCAGCAGGTGGATGGCCCCGACGGCCAGCCGCTGGGAGAGTCCCAGTTCCACCAGCCGGTGGGAGAGGTGTCTGTGGTCCGCGACGAAGGGACTGCGCCGTTCCCTCAGCCGGATGAGCGTCACCGAGACGGCGTCGTAGATCGGCACCGCGAAGAGGATGAGCGGAAGCACGAACGGTCGGATGGAGACCGTGGGACCGCTGTAAAACGTGAAGAGCACGCTCAGCACCGCCAGGAAATATCCGATGAAGAGACTCCCGGCGTCGCCCATGAAGATGCTGGCCGGGGCGTAGTTGAACGGGAGGAAACCCGCCAGGGCCCCGACGAACGGGATCAGTGCCGCGGCGATGAACCAGTGCCCGGCTTCCGCCGCCACCATCAGAAACGTCAGCGAGATGAGAAAAGCCACCCCGGCGGAAAGCCCGTCCATCGTGTCCAGAAAGTTGAACGCGTTCGTGATGCCCACGATCCACAGCACGGTGATGCACACCTCCGCCGGTTCGCTGTGAAGGAAGAGCGTCACCCGGATGCCGGCGGCGGCGAGGAGACCAGCGACGGCAATCTGCACCAGGAGTTTCGACAGCGCCGAGAGGCGTTTTCGGTCGTCGATGAGGCCCAGAAGACAGATGACCAGTCCGCCCGCAAGCACCGCCGCGAACTGCGGGAGTTTCTCGACCGCCCCGGGAAGATGGACCTGGATGGGGTCATAGATCGCCTCGGGCAGCCACCAGGGCCGGCCGTGGCTTTGCATGTACAGCACCGCCATCGCCGCGGCCGCCAGGGGCGCCGTCACCGCCAGGAAAATGGCGATCCCGCCCCCGTAGGGAACGGGTCGGGCGTGTGTTTTTCGCTCGTCGGGACGGTCGAGGAAGTCAAAACGGGGGGCGATTCTGCGGATGAGGAGCGTGAAGCAGATCGAGAGGCCCAGTGCCACGGCCAGGAGGATGACGCCCGCTCCCCACATATCGCCTCCGAAGCGGTTTCGCCGCAACACATAACCGGCCGAAGAGGAGAAGAGCCGCCCCCGACGGATTCCATCGGGACGTTTCGGCTCGGCCTCGCCTCAGGGTTTGGAGAACGCCCCCAGAAGGACGATGCTGAACTGGTGGTTGCGATAGTCCCCCGTGGCGACCTCGGTTTCACGGGTCAGGTTGCCGAAGGGGGCCCAGTCCACCGCGCAGAACCACTTGGACGCCGCGCCGCCGCCGACCTTCTTGCGGATGAAGACGGAGATGCTGTTCACCTTCTGTTTTGCGATTTCGGCGGCCACGAGCTTCTGTGAGAGTTTCAGGATGTCTTCACGTCTCAGGGGGTTCTCCACCTCGGCCGTCAGTTCCACGCGGACGAATCCCTTCTCGGGAGGGACCAGGCGTTCCACGACCTGGAACGGGAAGGAAACCGCCACGTCCTTGACGGGAAGGGAGACCGGTATGTCCGGGGGAGCGATTTTCGGCACAGGTTTCGGTCCGTGGGATGTGGTGTCGCCGGTCGGAGCGGGGGGCCTGCAGATCTTGCACGGAACGTACCCCTTCGCCCAGGCGCCCTCGGCGGAGTCGAAGTAGACCAGCTTGTTCTGGGGGATCATCTGAACCATCTTGCAGTTGAGCCGGTGGTAATACTTATAGGTGCCGTCGCCGACGTACCGCATGGCCGGATCCGGGTGAACCGCCTCGACGCCCACCGGGACCACGGGGTGTGCCACGTGGTTATCCGTCGACGTTGTCGGTCCGATGCCGGGTTTTACCTCGTTGTCCGTGGAAGATCCCTCGCCGACCGTCCCGGTCTCCCCTGAGGGACGGAACTCCCCCGGACCCGCGACGGGGGGCGTCTTCGTCTCTCGCTCGCTCTTCTCGAACGCGATGACCACGCCCACGATCAGCACCTCCAAGGGGAGGAAGGCTATGTTGCTGACCAAGAGCAGGAATAGTTGCCGGGCGTCGCCGAAAGCCAGATAGTCGACTGCGTACAGAACGATGGATGCGCCCAATAGAGCGGCACCGATCATACCCAGCCAGCGTTTGTCGCTCCGGCTCAGATCAGCCTACCTTTGTTCCGGATTGTTTGGTGCGTGGAATCGTCAGCGGGCGATGAGCACCGGCACCTTTGCATAGCGGAGCACTCGCTCGGCGGTCGATCCGAGGAGAAGATTGGGAAACGTTCCCCGGCCGCGGCTACCGATCACGATCAGGTCGGCCTGATGCTCGTCGGCGGCGGAGAGGATACCCTGGGCGGGCACGTCATCCGGGATGGCGACCTGGGTCGGGATACCCAGTTTCGCGTACGAGTCGAGCACGGGCGCGATCATCCGGCGCACCTCGCTCGGTTTTGCCATGGCCGGCATGTTACCGAAAGCGTGGCAGACTACGATGGTGGCCCCGTACTTCTCTGCGACGCTCGCGGCCAGAGCCGCCGCCTTCAGTGCGCCCTCTGACCCGTCGTAGCCGAGCAGGATCTTGCGGAACAATACTTCTTCCATGCACGCCTCCGATGCCGGCATCTGACACACCGCACACTATAGCCTTCCCGGCCTGCGATTCTCAACACCCTGCCGCAAGCGTGGGACGGCTGAACCGCCGGCTCTCACGCTATAGCGCGGTATACTTCGCGCATGGAAGACGGCGACGTTCACGAGAAGTACGGCACGATGGCCATCCGGGACAACCGTCTCGAGATGTGGCCCAATCCCGCGCCGGAACGGCCATACCTCATCTCTATGGACATTCCGGAGTTCACATGTTTGTGCCCAAGGTCCGGCTACCCGGATTTCGCCCTCATCAAGATCCGGTACCAGCCCCGCGAGTTCGTGGTGGAGCTGAAATCGCTGAAGTTGTATATCAACGGGTATCGCGATCGCCCCGTCTCCCATGAGGCGGCGGCCAATCAGATCCTCGACGATCTGGTGAGTCTGCTCGATCCGCGATGGATGAGGGTGATCGCAGATTTCACAGTCCGAGGCAATATCAAAACGGTGGTCAGGGCAGAGCACGGCTCCAGGGAGTGCGCATGACTGTCGACGTGACACAGATGGTGAGCGGATCCGCTGAGCCGACGCACTGCCTGCTCTTGAGCGGCGGCCTGGACTCGACCACTCTGGCTGCGTGGCTCAGGGAGCAGCATCCGGGTGAGCCTGTCGAAGCGTTCACGTTCCTCTACGGGCAGAAGCACGCGGTGGAGTTGGAGGCGGCGCGCAACGTAGCCGCGCACTACCGCATGGAGCACTACCTGGTGGAGCTGCCGCCCATCAAGGGCTCGGCTCTCACCGATGCCGGCACCGCGCTGCCTGAGGGGCGGGACCTGGAGACGGTCACGGGCGTAGCGCCCTCGTACGTGCCGGCGCGGAACCTCCTGTTCCTCGCTCAGATGGCCAGCCTGCAGGATGCCTTCGGCCCGGCCGTTCTGTGGCTGGGCGTCCATCACGACGATTACACCGGCTATCCCGACTGCCGCCCGGAGTTCGTGGCGGCGGCCGACGAGGCGGTTCGGCTCGGCACCCAGTACGGGCTGCGGGTGCGGGCGCCGTTCGTGGACTGGAGCAAAGCCCAGATCGTCCGCTGGGGCCTGGAGCACAGGGTGCCCTACGAGCTCACCCATTCCTGCTACCAGGGGCTCAGCCCGGCGTGCGGTGTATGCGACACCTGCCAGGGCCGGCTGGCCGCTTTCGCGGCGGCCGGCGCCACCGACCCCATCCCGTATCGCTGAGACCCGACGGACGCCGCGGCGATGAAGGCTCACCCATGAGGACCACCATCACAGTGACGGCCACCTTTGCGGCGGCCCATCGGCTACCTGATCACGAAGGCAAATGCTTCCGGCTGCACGGACACACCTACGGCCTCGAGGTCACGGTGGAGGGCACGCCGCAGACCTCCGGGCCGGCGGCCGGCATGGTGATGGACTTCGCCGACCTGCGGGCGCGGGTAAGCGAACTGGTCGTCGAGCGGCTGGATCATCAACTCTTGAACGACCTGTTCGATTTCGTTCCGACCTCTGAAGCCGTGGCGACATGGGCGTTCGAGACTCTGACGGCCGCGGGGCTGCCGGTGGCTCGGGTCCGCTTGGCGGAAGGACCGAACTCGTACGTGGAAGTGACGCCCTAGGGCCGACCGGCTGTGAGCCGGCGCGGCGCCCGGGCGGCCGCGCCCCTGCCCGCCGGACACCCGACCGGGCGCCGGGACAACGGATCAGGAGGCCTGATGACCGACCTGCGAGTTTTGGAGATCTTCGACTCGCTCCAGGGCGAGGGCTATTGGACCGGAGTACCCATGACCTTCGTGCGCCTTGCCGGCTGCAACGCGCCCGGCCTCGGCTTGGAGTGTGTGCGCTGGTGCGACACTCCGGGAAGCTGGGACGAAGCGGCGGGAGAGGAGTTGGAGGTGGGGGAGATCTTGGACCTCGCTCGGCTTCCGCGACTATGCATCACAGGGGGAGAACCGCTGCTTCAGCCCGAGGGTGTGGCGGCGCTGGTGACTGAGGCTCACACGAAGGGGATACGCGTGCACCTGGAGACCAACGGCACTGCCGACCCGTTCGTACCGGGGAATACCCGAGGCGCAGATCCCGAGGAAGTGCCGGAGTTTGACTGGGTGGTGGTCAGTCCCAAAGCACCCGGGTATCTGATCTCACCCGGGTGGGACGATCGCATCGACGAGTTGAAGCTGGTGGTCGACGACCAGTTGGACGTGGCCACCGCGGAGCGCCTGGCCGCCGACTACCCCGGCGCGTTTGTCTCCATCCAGCCGGAGTTCGAAGCTCGGCCGGACGGCTCTAGCCGCGAACGGCACCTCGCCGGCTCGGACTCCGTGCCGCGGGCGATCGCCCTGGTTCTAACCCACCCGGATTGGCGCTTGTCGCTCCAGACGCACAAGTTGCTCGGCATCCGCTAGGCGTCGTTGCGCCCCGGCTGAGAAGCGTTGTGCTTCAGCAGTTTCTTCGCGCTAAAATCGGAGGGTCCGAGTACTTCCACGCTTTCTGGGGAGGGTGTGATGGCTCCTGACCCGCATGACCCGAACGTCAATCAGCCCAACCAGGGCGGAACCTACAGCGCCGGCGGGGGACCGTATGGCGGCGGCCAGTACGGCGGCCCGGCGGGTGGGGGAGGCCCGGGGAGTGGCGGCGGCCCGTACGGCCGGGGCGCCGGGGGAGGCCCATATCACGGCCCCGGTGGTCCTCACCATCCTGAGAAGCAGGATGAGAAGGAGCAGGAGAAGCGGCAGGAAAAGGGCGGCAGCATGGACGAGAAGTACCATCGCGACCCGGTCCGGTACTTCTCTTGGGCGTTGCTCATCATCTGGGTCGGCGTCGTCCTGCTGCTGCGGAATCTGGATGTTCTGCCCAAGGACGACAAGGGCTGGGGGGTGTTCTTCTGGGGCGGTGCCGCGATCATATTCGCCGAGTCCCTGTTGAGGCTTGCCAACCCGCGGTGGAGAAGGCCGCCGTACGGTTCCTTCATCTGGGGAGCGGTGTGGTTGGTCGTGGGCTTTGGTCTCTACTTCAAGAACTGGGACGTAGTCTGGCCGGTCATCATCATCGCGGTCGGCGTGGCCATCCTCGCGGGGAGGCTGGTGCGGCGGCGCTGAGAGGTCCAGCGGCCTCCTAGGCGTCTTCGAGCCCCAGTCCGTCGCTGCGCTTCAGCAGCGCTTTCGAGGGCGTGAAGAGAATGCGCGTGCGCTTCATTCTCGGCAGAAGCGGACCGCGGCCATGGGATGCCTGGCGATCTCAGCAGCTTCGGCAGCCCTAGGCCGGCGGTAGCATCTCGAATCCCTGCTCCCGGAAGTGGACGTCGAGGGTGAACGCGCGTCTCAGGCCCGATCGCCGCATCACGACGAAGCTCGTGCAGTCGACCAGACTGAGGTCTCGGCGCAGAGCGGCGAGCAGGCCGGCGGTTCCCTGGGCGTGAAGCGCTTCATCGACCCACGCGACCTGGACCCAGGGCAGCACGTACGCCTCGAGCGCATCCACCGCAGCCATCCCGAGGCGGCTCTGGAGCAACGCGGTCAGCTCGACGAGCACGTAGTTGCTGGTGTGGAGCGGAGTATCTGAGCGCAGAAGCGAATCCCACGCCCCCGCGGCGACCTCATGGGACGCGTCGCCGGCGTCGAAGATGGCGTACACCGCGGAGGTGTCGAGGAAGACCCCCTCGTTCATGGTCTGGGCGGGAGGTAGGAGGCTGCTGAAGAACGGCGTTTCGCCCCCAGGGCGCGATGGGTGCGCGGAAGACAAGGACGCAAAGAGTGGCAATAGCAGCGCTATTGCGGCGACTGAGGACGAAGCATTGCGCCGCCCAGCGCGTCTTGGGGGCCGGGACTCCGTTCTTCAGCGGCCTGGTAGGCCTCAACGAGATAGTCGTCGTGCCTGGCAGACACGTCGCTCAGCCCGGAGCGGAAACGGCCCACTACCTGAAGTGCCGATAGCCGATCGGCGACCGGAGGTCCCTCGCGTCCCGCTTCGGCGAGAAAGCGGTCGACACACTGCCTGATCAGTTCCGCGACCGATAGGCCGCTACGGCGTGCCGCGTCCTTGAGGGCTGCGCTCTCCTTCTCGGTGAGCTGTATCTGAGTGCGGACCATCGGGCCTCCTGCATCAGTGTAAGCATCAATATGATGTGATGATAACAGCACCGCTCTCGCCGGACGCCGGCGTCACCTGGCAGCGGCCCGATCGGCGGAGGCGCGCACGACCGCCGCTCGCGCGTCACAGCCTCCCCAGATTCAGGCTCGTCGTTTCTTGCCACCAGTAGTAGGGCACCGTCCACCAGTCGGCCTGCCGCCCGACACAGCGGAAGTAAGGCGGCCGGACCGCCAAGATGACGTCCCCGATGCGGTAGCGCGCCAGGATGGGCGTCGACACTACCAGGCTGCCCGTCTCGCCTCGCCGCATCTCGTGCAGCATCTTGATGCCCGAGCGCGTGAGCACCTCGAAGAAGAAGAGATCGTAGTTCGGCACCCAGGCCCGCATCTCGTCCAGTTGCTGGCCGAACATGCCTTCGGTGGCCCCGTAGATCTCCCGGATGGCGACGGGCCCGTACATGGCCTTGAGCCGCCCGGCGTGCCAGGTGTTGATGCCCGGAGTGCTTCCCAGGGTCATGATCTGGGTCTTCCACCATTGTTTCGGGTAGACGCCATGATGTCCGCGCAGGTATTTGCCGAACTCGATGGCGGTCTGGCAGACGCCCCCGACCAGCGTGACATTCTCGTTTCGACAGCTTTCGATGGCAAGCTCGAAACGGGCGTCCCACTCGGCCCGAGTGGTTCCGGGGCTCAGCTGATCGATCTCCTCCTGGGTGGGCGCGGAGCGGATGGGCGTGAACTTGGCCACGTGCTTGGTGTAGATGCCGGAGCTGTAGCCGTACTCCAGATCGCGGTGGCCCACGCGGATGGAGCCGACCACCGAGGGGAAGTTGAGGTTGAGGTTGACTCCGGCGAACAGCTCGAAGCGCTTGGTGGCGGCCACGTAGGCCATCATCGCGCGTCCGGCGCTCACGCGCATGCGGAGGTCGGTGGGCGTCATGGGGATGAACTTGGGCTGGCCCTCGGTAGTGCCGCGGGTAATGGCCCAGCCGACTGGGGCTTCCCACAGGAGTTGCCCGACGTCGCCAGCCATGACCCGGTTGATGAGGGGCTTGTAGTCCTCGTAGGTCATCACCGGGAAGGCGCGGCGGTACTGGGCGATGAGGTCGGCGGTCGTCGCGGCGTTTGCCGCTATCGCATCCGCGCCGTGGCCCGAGCCGTAGGCGGTCTTGGCATAGTCGCTGAGAAGGCGCTCCAGCACGTGGTGCTGGGCCCGCGCAGGGTCGTGCACGGCCGAGTGCCAGGGCTCCAACTGGTCACGCAGGGTCTGAGCTACAGCAGCGGCCTGGCCGCTCTGAACCGTTGGTGCCGCGGAATCCACAGAAACCCCCTTCGACGCTCTTGCCGGCCACTTACCGGAGACATTACCGGGCGTCGGGCCGCCGAGGCAAGCGCCGGCCAGATCGAACACGGCCGGCGCACGTGTTCAGGCGCCGTTCAGGCGCCCAGCAGGACAATCATGTCGCTGCCCACGAGAGGAGAGGTGCCGTGAACGTGTCGGAGAGGGCTGACCGCCTGGAGCACGAATACCTGCGCACCCTGTACGAACTGGCCGACAGAAAGGCCAAGAACGCCGTGCCCTACGGCGATGTGCGGATGGGGCTTGGCAAATCGGAGGAGGAAGCCGAGCGAGCCTGCGATTTCTGGGCCGACCGCGGAATCCTGGAATGGACGGCCCTCGGTCATGTAGCCCTTACGCACGTGGGCCTGAGAAGGGCCGAGCACCTGGCGAGCAGAGGCTGGTCGTTCGCGCCCTTCTAGCCCGCCGGCCGACCCGACGCGCTCTCCGCAGCAAAGGGTCGTTCCCAAATCCCGCACCGCAATCGATGCCCCGCCCGAGGAGCGGGGCAACGTTTTTGTGCGGACCCTCGTGCCGGACCCTCGTGCCGGACCCTCGTCAATCTGCCCGCCCCGCTGTGGGATAATAGGGAGCTCCCGGCGAGCCTTCTAGGGGGGCGACGTGCGCAAAGTCCATCAGTTCAGCGTCCATCCGAAGATACCGGACCGTCTGACCGGGTTGGAGGAATTGGCGCACAATCTGCGCTGGACCTGGGATCCCAGGGCCTACAAAGTGTTTCAGCACCTCGACGCCGAGATGCTGGAGAAGTGCCACGGCAACCCGGTGTTGCTGCTCCGCCGCATCTCGCGAGAGAGGTTGGAGCACGCAGCCGCGGAGTCGGCCTTTCTCACCCATCTGGATGAGACCCTGGACGATCTCTATCGCTACATGACGGAGCCCGGATGGTTCAAGGTGTGCCACCCCGAGCATGCCCGGCTGGCTATCGCCTACTTCTCCATGGAATACGGGCTCACCGCCTGCCTTCCCATCTACTCTGGCGGCCTGGGCGTTCTGGCCGGCGACCATCTGAAGTCGGCCAGCGGACTGGACCTGCCTTTGGTCGGGGCGGGGCTGCTGTACAACCGGGGCTACTTTGCGCAACAACTCGACGACGAGGGTTGGCAGTACGAGGAGTACCGGGCGCACGATTTCAGCACCCTTCCCATCCAGCCGGTGATGGCCGGTGAGCTGTGGCGGGGTGTCGCGGGCGCCGGCTATGGCAGCGCCCGCCTCCGCAGGTCCCGCGCCGCGGCCGCGGATGCCGGCGCGGCATACAGTGGCACCGATGACGGTCAGGATGCTGATGGCGCAGGCGGCGAGCCGCCGGCGCCCCTCAAGGTCTCGGTGGACATCGCCGGGCGTCCGGTCTGGGCGAGGGTCTGGCGGGTGCAGGTGGGCAGGATCTCGCTCTATCTGCTCGACAGCTCTTTGCCCGAGAACGATCTGGCCGGCCAGAGGATCACCAACGAGCTGTATGGGGGCGGATCTGAAGAGCGCCTCGCCCAGGAGCTGCTGTTGGGCGTGGGTGGCTTTCGTATGTTGCGGGCCCTGGGCGTGGATCCCCAGGTGTGTCACCTGAACGAGGGCCACTGCGTGTTCAGCAGCCTCGAGCGCACGAGCCAGATCATGCGCGCGCACGGGCTGTCCTTCTACGAGGCTCGCCAGGCGACGGGCGCCGGGACGCTCTTCACCACCCACACACCCGTGGCGGCCGGTTTCGACCTCTTTCCGAAGCCGCTCATCGAGGCGGGCCTCGGCTCCTACCTGAAGGAGTTGGATCTCGACGTAGACCTCTTCACGCGCATGGGCCAGGTCAACCCCGACGCTCCCGGCGAGGAGTTCAACGTGGCCGTGCTGGCTCTCCGCCAGGCGGCCCGTCGCAACGCCGTCAGCCGTCTGCACCGGCGGGTCACCGCCGGCATGATGGAGCCGGGGTGGATAGGCTTCCCCCGCGGGGAGATCCCCATCGAGTCGGTGACCAACGGGGTGCATACCAAGAGCTGGGTGGCTCCGGAGATGGAGCAGCTCTTCGACCACTACCTGGGGCCCCGCTGGCGCGAGGAAACCTCGGCCGCCGAAGCCTGGCAGCGCGTGGAACGCATACCCGACGTGGAGCTTTGGCAGGCCCATTCGCGCCTGCGGGAGCGACTGGTTGCCTACGCCCGCGAAGAGGAGGAGGCGCGGTCGGGTCGCAGGGGCAGGGAGCATGGGCTCGGCGCCGTGGCGCATCGCCCGCTGCAGCCGAACGCTCTCACCATTGGCTTCGCCCGGCGGTTCGCCACCTACAAGCGGGCGACCCTGCTGTTCCGCGACATCGAGCGGCTCAAGAGGATCCTGCTCGATCCGGCTCGGCCGGTGCAACTGCTTCTGGCCGGCAAGGCGCATCCCCGTGACGGAGCCGGCAAGGACTTCATCCGGCAGCTGCTCGACATCGTCAAGCGCGAAGGTCTGAGCGATCAGGTGATCTTTCTCGAAGACTACGACATGAACAAGACCGCCATGCTGGTTCAGGGCGCCGACGTGTGGCTCAACACGCCCCGGCGCCCGTTCGAAGCCTGCGGCACCAGCGGCATGAAGGTGGTGCCCAACGGCGGACTCAACCTTTCGGTGCTCGACGGCTGGTGGGCCGAAGCCTACCGTCCCGGCGTGGGCTGGGCGATAGGAGACGGGCAAGAATTCGTCCACGCGGGTTACCAGGACGAGGTCGACGCCGAGTCTCTCTACTCGCTTCTCGAGAACGAGATCGTGCCCCTGTTCTACACCCGCGACGCCGACGGCCTGCCGCGCGGCTGGATAGCCATGATGAAGGAGTCCATCCGCATACTGGCTCCGGCATTCTCCGGCGACCGCATGGTCAAGGAGTACACGGAGAAGTTCTACCTGCCCATCGGCGACCGCTACGAGCGCTTGGCGGCGAACGGCTTTGCCAAGGCAAAGGAACTATCAGCCTGGAGGACCAAAGTCCGTGACGCTTGGCGCCACGTCAGGGTGACCGGGGCCGATGCCGACGAGACAAAGGACATCACCGTGGGTGAGGCCATCGAGGTGACCGCGACCGCGGCACTGGGCGCGTTGGCGCCCGCGGATGTGATCGTGGAGGCCTATTTCGGCGCCCTGAGACCGGACGGGACCCTCCGCAGCGGCCGGGGCTTCCCGCTGGAATGGGTAGGCGGCGACCATGGCGGGCACCTGTATCGGGGCATGGTCCCTGCCAGGGCGTCGGGGCTCCACGGCTACTGCATACGCGTCCTTCCGCAGCACGACGACATGCTCGTGCCCAACGAGCTGCCGTTGGTTGCCTGGGAGGAGATGGACGAGTAGAAGCCGTGCGGCCAAAGCACCTCGGGAGGCGCACGGCGTTGTGGCTCGCTGCGGGGCTGGTCGTGCTGGCTGCCATCGGGATCGGGATCTACTACCTGGTGACCTCCTTCGGCTCGGACGGCACCGCGGCTTCCGGCGGCGGAGGGGACGTTGTCGGTCTCTACCCGGTGCACGTCGGCGACACGTGGGGCTACATCGACAACACCGGGAAGATGATCATCCAGCCACAGTTCGCCGCGGCCGACTTCTTCTCGGAGGGTCTCGCGGCCGTCATGCCGGTGAACCCCGTGGTGCAAGCTTCCGACCAGGCGACGACCAGCGAAGCCGCGGATCCGGAACGCGCCGCCGACCAGGCGACGGCCGGCGCACGGGCGCTCTGGGGCTTCATCGACCGCACCGGGAAACTCGTGATTCAGCCGAGGTTCAACGAAGCGAGTCCCTTCAGCGATGGGCTCGCCATGGTGTGGGCTAGCGACTTCCACGGCTTCATCGACACCAGCGGCAAGAAGGTGATCGACCTCCAGGGCTATGTCGAAGCGCATGACTTCTCCGAAGGGCTGGCCGTGGTGGGGCAACTAAGCGGTGACCAAGGCTACTACGGCTACATCGACAAGTCGGGCGCCCTCGTGATCCCGAACCAGTTCTACGATGCCGCCGACTTCTCGGAGGGTCTGGCCCCAGTGTCCCAGGAGGGCAAGTACGGTTACATCGACAAGACCGGCTACTGGGTGATCCAGCCCAGCTACGAACACGCCGGCTCGTTCTCGGAGGGCTTGGCTTGCGTGCAAATTGAGACCGCCGACGGCCTGCTCTATGGCTACATCGATAAGACCGGGAAGGTCGTCATTCAGCCACGGTTCCAGTCCGCCGAAGAGTTCCACGAGGGGCTGGCTGTGGCCGACGACGGCTCCGGGTCGAGCCAGCTCGAAACCCTCGGCTACATCGACAAGTCCGGCGCCATGGTCATCGGCATGCGGTTCAACGCAGCCATGAAGTTCTCGGGTGGTTTGGCGGCAGTGTACAGTCCGGACGCCGGGTGGGGCTACATCGACAAGACCGGTGCCTTCGTCATCCAGCCCAAGTACTTCGGCGGCCGGGCGGGCCTCGATTCCTTCACCCCGGGGGGCCTCGTTTGGGTGAGCCTGGACAACTCCGGGATGCTCGACGGATTCGGCGGCCAGCCCGAACCGCCCTGGGGCTACATCGACGAGACGGGCAAGATGGTCTGGCAGAGCAAGTGAGAGGGATCGCCGCGGGGGGCGAAGCTGACATGGAAACGGTCAACCCGGCTGAGAGTCCACATTGTGCGACCTGTGGGGCGGAGCTGGTAGAGGACGCCGCCGTCTGGTGCCCGCGTTGCGGCGCGGCCGTCTTGCCCGAAGCCATCTGTTGGGACGTAGCCCCGTCGGCTTCGCAGCCGGGGGTCAAGCGTTCTGATCAGACGATGGATCTCGCCAAAGTCGACACCGCCGCAGCTTCCGACAGCCAACCCGTCGACGAATCCCCGGGGCGCCTCGGGTGGCGTGCCCGGGTCCCACGGCTGAAGGGCCGCCGAGCAGTCCTCGCCGTGGTGGCCGTGAGTGTGGTGGTGCTGGCGTGCGTGGCTGTAGGCGGCTTCTTCGCGATCCGAGACGCCGTCACCTCGGCCGCTACCCTCTTCCCGGTGACGCTCACGGACGCTTCCGGCGCCAACAAGGTGGGCTACATCGACAAGGGCGGCGCCATGGTTATAGAGCTGGGGGCCTTTTCGGAATCCGCGGGCTCGTCGTTTGTCGAGGGCTTGGCTCAGGTGTTCGTGGGCGACAAAGCCGGCTTCATCGACACCAAGGGCCGCGTTGTCATCCAGCCGCGCTTCTCCGGCACCAACGGCTTCAAGGAGGGGCGGGCGCTCGTGTGGCTCGCCGACGGCTGCGCCTACATCGACAAGAAGGGCGCCTATGTGGTCCCGCCCGGCCTCTACTCGGACGGGCACGACTTCTCGGAGGGGTTGGCCGCGGTGGCAGTCACCGAGGGCGACCAGATCCGCTACGGCTACGTCGATCGCAGCGGGACCCTGGCGATCAAGCCCCAGTTCGTCGCGGCCGGTGAGTTCTCCGAGGGTTTGGCTCCCGCGGAGGTGGTCGACGAGAAAGGCAGGAGCCAGTGGGGCTACATCGACACCACCGGTAGATGGGTGATCGTGCCACAGTTCGAGTATGCCGACGGGTTCTCCGAGGGGTTTGCCGCGGTGATGCCCCCTGCATCCTCGTCCGCTCTCGGCCTCTGGGGCTACATCGACAAGACCGGCGCCGTAGCTATCCCGGCGCGGTTCACCGTCGCGACGCGGTTCTCCGAAGGCTTGGCCGCGGCTGCCCAGAACAATGCGCCGAACGGCGGCCCCGTCTACGGCTACATCGACACCAGCGGAACCTTCGTCATCCCTGCCCAGTACGCATCCGCCGGGCGGTTCTCCGGAGGCCTCGCCTCGGTGGTTGTCAGGGATGCGAGCGGTACCGCGCAGCGGAGCTACATCGACCAGACGGGCAAGGTCGTCTGGACCCACGCGGGGCCGTGACCAAGGGGGTCCCGAGGGTATGAGGCATCTCGCGCGCCTACCTGCTCGCCTATGCCGCAACGGCTACGTCGTGGGATGCAACCCCGCACCGCCCCCATCTATCGTGTGCTCAAGACCCGGTCCGCCCATCGCGCCGCCGCCCGGGCCGTGAAGTAGCAGTAGGGAATGCCGATCGGTAGGAACGACACGAGCAGGTAGATGAGCACGCCCCACGCGTCCTCCATCCCGACCGGGATGGGATGGAAGAAGAAGACCGCCCTCAGAGTCGGGCTGGGGAGCCACTCGGCGGGCACCGGAAGCAACAGAACCCATGCGACTACGACGAGAACAATCGCGCGCCTGACCCTCCTTTGCTCCGTTCGGGGGCGCGCCAGGTAGACGTACACGAATGCCGCTAGTGGCGCCGGCAGGTAGATGGGGACCAGTACGAACGGCAACCCGGATGTCCAGGAGAGACTGACCCGCCAGACAAAGACCACGATCTCCACCGAGATCCCCGCCCAGAGGCCGAGCGCGACGATGATGGCCGCCGCCTCCCGCCCGAACACACGCAGGATCGGCTTGGGAGGCGGCTCTGGCAGCCATTCGACTTCCCTTCTCAGTACCTGTTCGACCTCGGAGCAGCCCAGCGGGCGACTGTTGACGAGCTGGGCGGCGGGAATCGTGCCAGGACGCCGTAAGACCTGCCCGGCGGGGTTCTCGAGCGTCCACTCGTCCCGATACTGGATGAGGACTTCAGCAGTGCCGTCTTCAGCCTCGCTCAGGTAGCAATCCATGCGTCGTCTGCCTCCCTCGCTTCTAGGTCGGTAGGCCGCGCGCAGACCGGTGAGTGTTCACAGGCGCGCATGGTTCGGGGCGCTTCTGGGGGGAACCGGGAGGTGCCAGCGAGGCGGCGCCACGGATGTGCGGAGGACCCACGATGCTATCTCGGGGGCGCGCTCATGGTCAGCGTAGGGCGGGTCACGCCAACGTGATCTCACTGAACGTGAACCCATGACCGGATCGCCCCCCGTTCTCATGCAGTTCTGATCTGGAACCCTTCCAACTGGCTCGTTCGCCATCCCCTCAGACATGGGGCAGGCGACCTCAGCTGCCCCAAAGGCTCCAAACGTCACTCTATCAGGGGGAGTGTCCTCCGTGAGCACGCTTCCGGCCTACGCCCTGCCCCGGCCGCGCAGCTGTTCGACACGATCGACACGGTTGGTCCCAGCAGCATGATCGATTCCAATCCCACTGAGTCTCTAGAGGCGCTGGGGGCCGCTTTGCCAGCCCTCCCGGGTTTGCGGGGCCGCCTTTCGCGGTACTGGCTCAGGTAATAATCCAATCTTGTGACCGTCCACGAAAAGGACCATGCCATGGACCCCAAGCTAGCCAAACGCCGGCTTCTCCAGCTCCGCCGCCAACTGACGACCCTCGATGACGACGCCACCAACTCCCTCGCCGTCTCGCTGGAGGAGGAGTCCGGCGACGAGGCCTACGACCAGCACCAGGCCGACGTGGGCACGGTCACCCTCAATCGGGAGATGGACCTCTCCCTACAGGGGAACACCGAGCACCTGCTCACCCAAGTGGACCGGGCTTTGGAGAAGATCGAAGAAGGCACCTACGGCATCTGCGACCGGGGCGGAGAGCCCATCGAAGAGGGCCGCCTGGAGGCCGCGCCCTACGCCACGCTCTGCATGAAGCACCAGAAGGAGCTGGAGCGGTCGGGGGAGATGCGCTGAGCGGGGGGAGAGCCGGCGCCGGGGGGCCCTGGGGGGGCTAGGCTCCGCCCTCGTGGTCAGCCAGCCGCGAGGCTGCTGCTCGTGAGAAAATCCCCAATTCTGAGGGGAAGCCTGGCGCTTCGATGAACAGCCCGGCTTCGTCTCTCTCGGAATCCGCGACAAGCGCTTCATGGTGCAGGGCCGCTACATGTCCATGGTGATGTGTGACGGGTAGGACGTCCTACGCGCATGAGCTCGGTAGACGAGCCCATGTCCGTTCTGCTCTGATGAACCTGCGGACGATCCAACTCGGGGGGTTGCTCTTCTTCATCAGCTATGCACGTTCCATCTCAAATGAGCCGAGTGGATTGCCTTCCGGCTTGAGGAGGCCGGACACATCGCGGTCGTGCAGGCTTGGGGTCTTCGGCCCGGCGAGAAATCCGTACTGCGCATGGACAAGGCTGTCTGAGAAGCGAGGCCGTGTTGGAGTAGACCCTCCTGGTCTCTTCGGTGTGAGAAGTCCTTCGCACCTGTGTGGAATTGGAACCAGATCGTAACGAGTCTAGAGAGGCCAGTCACGCGCCTCATCAGAAAGGCGCCCTCGCACGGTTGCTGGGTTGTGCTCTCTAGGTGCACGTGCATTCTTCCCCAGTATAAGAAGTGCCGCTACGCGATTGTGTGAAACGTCATTCTCGCGAAAGGCATTCACCGGCCATTGACAAGCTGAGCCGTTGTTACTAAGTTACTTGTAGCATCAAGCACTGCTGAAGGTGCTTGCTTGACTTTCGGGTCCGGTCAATACCCGAAATCGAGACGTGGAGGTCCTGAGGTGAATGGGACCGTATGGGCCTCTGGGATGCGACAGCAAAGGCCGAGGCGTAGCGGATGATCCGACGGCTCGGGCGTAGGAGAGGAGAGAGAGATGTGGCTCAAGTGCTACTAGGCTAAGCCTGTCGCTCACTCTGGCCGATAACTAGGAAGGCCATTAGTGCACTTCCCGACGTAGACTGGCCAGGTAGTGTGGGGCAAGCCGAGATAGATGGAGTTTTTAGCCCGCTCCCGTTTTGGTCGCGCATGACGCGCCAAGATTGGGCGAAGGTCTACGTGGCTGTCTTGGGCCTTCTGGCTGTGGGCCTCCTGAGCTTCCTTGTGTATGCCCAGGCGTATATGCCTGGGCTACATCCTGCTGCACCCTTCCCGTGGGTGAGCTTCCTCGTTCTGGTGGTCCTCGCCATCTTCGCCGAGGCGTACACCATCAACGTCGCACCCGGAGTAGACATGTCTGCGGGCTTTCTGGCCTGCTTCCTCGGCGGCGCTGTTGTTGGTCCTCTCGGAGGATTCCTCATTGCTGTCGCGAGTCAGCTGCCAGGTCTGGCTCATCGCCAGTGGGAGCGCTCCATCTGCTATACCTCGACCATGGCATTTGTCAGCGGCGGCAGCTCGTTGCCCTATTGGGCGGCTCTCATCGCGGTTGGGCACAACGGCGCCGCTTCGGCAGCTGTGGTCGCCGCTGTGGGGTTGGGCGCGGGAGTTCTCTATGAGCTCTTGAACTATGTGCTCGCAGTGCCCGTGGTCTGGCTCAGACGAGGCGTGGGGTTCATACGAATCTGGCGAGAGGCGGTCAAGCCTTTTCTACCATTCTCCTTGTTCTTCCTCGCGATCAGCCTCGGGCTCATCTCGGTCTATCGCATGTACCTTCCGGCGAATGGCGGAGCATCCAATCCCTACTCGACCCTCCTCGTCGTTCTCTGTCTACTCCCAGTCGTGGGCCTCATCTACGCCTTTCGGGCCTTCGCCCAGCAGCGCCAACTGGCCAAGAGCAACGCGCGCCTGGCCCTCCGCAACGAGCGGCTGGCCCTGCAGGCCGTGGCCAGTCAGGTCACCGCGCTCGACCTCAAGGACAACTACACCGCCCGCCACTCGGCCGCTGTGGCCCGGTGGGCCCTCGATATCGCCGAAGCCTTGGAGCTGGGCGAGCGCGATCGCAACCTCACCCACCTTGCCAGCCTGCTGCACGACGTGGGCAAGATCGGGATACCGGACGAGGTGCTCAAATCCCCAGCGAGGCTCGACCGGCTCAACTGGAGCCTCATCGAGGGCCACTGCTACAACGGCTACAAGATCTTGAAGAACATCGACCAGTTCGACGAGCTGGCCACGGTTGTCCTCCACCACCACGAGCGCTTCGACGGCACCGGCTACCC
>PMIZ01000504.1 GCA_003157225.1 Actinomycetota bacterium
AGCTCGTTCAGCATCCGGTGGTCCAGGGACTCAACCACCAACTCGGTCACGCGCTGCCGCAGCTCGGCGAAGTCCATGATCATGCCCGCGGCCGGGCCGGTCTCCTGCGGCCTACCTTCCACGGTCACTTCCAACCCGTAGGTGTGTCCGTGCAGCCGCTGGCATTTGCCTTCGTGGTCGGGCAACCGATGCGCGGCGGCGAAGTTCATGGAGACGGTCATGGTGGTCCTCACGGGAGCCCGGCCTCCGGCGCGCCCTCCGGGACCTGGCCCGGGGCGCCGCCCGCGCGCAGCGCGGCGGCACGCCCCTCCGCATACGCGATGGGATCGACCCCACCCGCACCCGCGAAGGCATCGAGTCGAGACTGACAGGTGTCGCACACTCCGCACGCGGGCCGCTCACCCTGATAGCAGGAGTGAGTGAGCTCGTAAGGCACCTTGTGCTCCAAGCCCCAACGGATGATCTCCGCCTTCGACCAGTGCACGAAGGGAGCCTTCACCCGCAGGCCATACTGCGTGCCCAGTTTCACCGCCAGGTCGGCGGCCTCGATNNGTGAACGACTCGATGAACTCGGGACGGCAGTCGGGGTAGCCGGTGTAGTCGTCGTGATGCACGCCCAGCCACAGCAGGCCTGGACCGAGGGCGTCCTGCAGCGAAGCCATCTGGGCCAAAAACAGCAGATTACGCGCCGGCACGTACGAGGGCGCCACGCCGGTCGCAGTCGTCAAGTCACGCCCCTCGGGCAGCGGAACGCCCGCGTCCGTGAGCGCCGACCCGTGGATGGGCGCAAGCGCGATGACCTTGTGCTCGATGCCGTAGGCCGCGGCCACGCTCCGGGCAGCCACCAATTCCACCGCGTGCTTCTGACCGTAGAGGAAGGTGAAGGCTTTGACGGGTTCGCCGGGATGCCGGTCGAGAATCCATGCGGCCAGCGTCGCAGAGTCCACCCCCCCACTCAAGAGCAGGCAGTGGGTCGGCGCCGGCGAGGCGCCACCACCCGAGCCGCCACCTCCGGGCGAGCCGCTCCCGCCGGCCGGCGTGGTGCTACTCCCGGGTGCCATGCTCCGCCCGCACGACCGTCTTGATGTTCCCCCGCACCGAAAAATCGGCTGTGACCCGCATCCAGCGGGGTTGGAGCAGCGAGACGAGATCGTCAAGGATTTGATTCGCCGCTTTCTCGTGTGAGATCGGGCGGTCCCGATAGCCGTTGATGTACAACTTCAGCGACCTCAGCTCCACGATCCAGTCCCGCGGCTGGTAGCGCACCTTGACGAGCGCGAAGTCGGGGAAGCCGGAGCGCGGACAGAGACAGGTGAACTCGGGGATGTCGAAACTGACGAAGTAAGGCCTCTCCGCGTGAGGATTGGGCCAGCGTTCCAGCTCGTTCTCGCGGATGGCTTTGGTGCCGTAGAGCTCGTCCATGAAGGAAGTATACCCTTGCTGATATAGTGGCGGTGACGACAGCCCCACGCGGGGAGGATCCGATGGACGCCAAGGTCTTCCGCAAGATCCTGGTCGGCTACGATGGCTCAGACGGGTCGGAGAAAGCGGTCGCACTCGCCATCGAGCTGGCCACGAAGTACGACTCGACGATAGTCGTTTGCCACGCCTTCGGTCACCTGCCCCTGACCTCCAAGCCGAGTGACGTGCGGCGCCTCATCAACCCGGTTATCGAGCGGCTGGCGGCGCTGGGCATCGCCACTCAGGTTTCCATGCCCGGCGCGCTCCCGGCGCAGGGCATCCTCGATGCCGCTGACGAGCACAAGGCAGACCTCATAATCCTGGGCAGTCGCGGCAGGGGCACCTTCGCCAATCTGCTGTTGGGGTCCACGTCGGAACGCGTGCTTCGCTACGCCAAAGTCTCGGTGCTGATCGCCAGATGAGGCGCGACGACCGCCGCTGGCTGGTCCTGTTCGCCGCGGCCCTGGTGGCAGTCTCGGTCGCCCTCTACGCGGTGCTCTACGCCATCTTCCAGGATGCCCACGACCTGTTCTTCTACCTGCTGCACGGCATCGCCTTCTTGCCGCTCGAGGTGCTCATCGTCGGCCTGCTCATCGAGCGCCTCATCTCGGTGCGGGAGAAGCGCTCCCTCGAACACAAGCTGAACATGGTGATCGGGGCCTTCTTCAGCGAACTGGGGTCCCCGCTGCTCGCCGAGCTGCTGCCAGCCGTGACCGCGGCGCCCGAGATCAAGAAGCGGCTCCGTCTGAACGCTTCGTGGAACAAGGAGGACTTCGCCCGGGCCCTGCAGTTCGTGCGCGGGCTCGACGCGGAGGTGGACCTCAGCCGCATCGATCGAGAGGCGCTCAAGGCGCACCTCTTGGAGCAACGCACTTTCGTGCTCCGCCTCTTGGAGAATCCGAACCTCATGGAGCACGAACGATTCACCGATCTCCTCTGGGCCTTGCTGCACCTGGAGGAAGAGCTGGAGGCCCGGGTGAACCTGAGCGACCTCTCCCCCGCCGACGAGGCGCACCTGCGCGTCGACGCCCGCCGGGCCTACAACGCGCTGCTGGCGGAGTGGCTGCTGTACGTGGAACACCTCAAGGCGGACTACCCCTATCTGTTCTCACTGGTAGCTAGGATGCACCCATTCCAGGACGCCCCTTCACCCAACGTCACCGGGTAGCTAGCGCCCGGGCGGGCCCTCACATTACTCTTACCCCCGAACCCCGGGGGACGCCGCCTGCGCGGCTAAGCTCGCTTTACGGCTAACCGCAGTGCTCGCACGCCCGCTTCGGCGGCGCCCCCCGGGGTTCGGGGGGACCTGGCAGTGCGGCGGCCCGCCCGGGCGGTGGCTCCTGGCGACCTCGGGCGGCCGGGCGCCCCCGTCGCGGGAAGGGCTGGGGGTATGGGCTTCGCCCTAGGCTCGCTGCGGCTAACCGCAGTGCTCGCACCTCCGCGATAGAAAGCGTGGGCCCTTTGCCCGGTCACGGTTCCATCCACACGGTCTTCCCAGTCAGATCGATGTATGCAGCCCGGCCCTGCGTGGGATCGTCTGTTGGAAAGGCAACGCTTGCGAGGCCACCGGAAAACGGATTAGCATCAAAGAACTGCGGCTGGATGACGTACTTGCCACTCGTGTCGATGTAGCCCCACCTGCCGGCCATGGTGCCAGGGTTGGATACGTCCACTCCGCTCAGCACCGCCGCGAGGCCTGAGCTGTACGACAGGGCGTCATTGAACTTCGGCTCGATGACCCACTTGCCGGTCCGGTCGATGAAGCCCCAGAGCCAGGTATCCGCGTCGTTCCCTTTGGTGGCCGGGGCCATACCGCTGCCGAAGTCACTGACGGCGGTGAATCCTGGCTGAATAACGAACCGTCCGGTCTGGTCGATGAAACCCCAGCCTTGCTCGGTCTGGACCGCCGCCAGCCCCTCGCTGAAGCGCTCAGCCTGCCGGAACTGCGGCTGGATCACAAATCGGCCGGCCGTATCGATGTAGCCCCATCGGTTGCCTTCTTCCACAGCGGCCAGACCCTCACTAAAGCCGCTGGCCCCCTGGTATTGCACGGGTATGGTGAACTTACCGGCTGGGTCGATGAACCCCCAATTTGCGTCGTCGGGACGGGCAACGGCCAAACCGCCGCTAAATGAGTCGACCAAGCCGTACGAGGTCTTGAGCACGACCTGGCCCCGCTCGTCGATGTACGCATCCCAGTTGCCGTCGCCATTCGTGTCTACAGGGGCCAGGCCCTCGGAGAAATCCCAGGCCCAGGTGAACTGCGGCTTGATGACAACGGAGCCCGTCTTGTCGATGAACCCGTACAGATCGTTGACCTCAATGAGATAGAGACCGGATTGCGTTGCTTCGCTCTCCATAGTTGTCGACCCCTCGGAAATGGTCGTTGAAGTCACCTCCGTACTCGGCTCGGCCGGAGCGGTGGCCACGCCGCACCCGGCGGTGGCGAGGACGATGATGGCGCTTGAGAGGGCGATGACCGGATGAAGACACCCTGAAATGCGGTTCAGCCCACGCCTCTTCCTGAGACCCGTCCTGTGATGCCTGTACGGCCGGTGGTCACTCCCCCACATCTGTCTCCCCCCGCGGATCCAGGTCAAGAAGCGGTGTAGCGGACGAAACGTCCGCAGAGATGGTAATCGTATCAATACGCCCCAGCGAAGGCAAAGGCACTCACCCGCGTCGCG
>PMIZ01000211.1 GCA_003157225.1 Actinomycetota bacterium
GCCGAAGAAGCCGATGATCTCGTCAGTGTCGTGCACGTGGGGTTTGTTCTCCAAGGTGGGGCCCGCCTTCAAATACCAGGACGTGTTCATCTGAAAGGCCCCTTCCACCACCTCCGCGTCCATCCAAAGGATGCGATCCGCGTACCGCGCATATTCGGCAGCGATCTTCTGCGTCGATTCGGGGATCTTGAGGTCGGTCACTACGTACTTCGAAGTTCTTGATGGCTGCACGACCATGTCCTCCTATGGACGGGTGGCGCAGTCTATCGCACGCATCGGATGACGACGCACCGGTCCGAAACTGGGGTTGCTCCCGCTAGCACCGTGGGATCAGACGGTGGGAACCGAATCACCGACATGATTATGACGAACAAGACCATCGGATGCCAGCCCGGGATGCACAGCGACGGTTCAGAAAGACCGATCAGTCGCCGGCATCTCGATCACCAAGGATGGCCCCCCTGTCCGCGCCGCGAACCATGGCCACGTACCGGCCCAGCACGCCGCGGGCGTGGATGGCCGGGCGCTGCCAGGCCGACCTCCTCGCGCCGAGCTCTTGGTCGGACACCTCCAGCGTGATCCGACGTGCGGGGATGTCAACGGCTATCGCATCTCCATCGTGCACAAATGCGATCGGCTCCCCGTCGGCGGCCTCCGGGACTACATGGCCCACGCACGCGCCCCTGGTGGCTCCGCTGAACCGGCCGTCTGTCACCAGCGCCACCCGGTCGTCCAATCCGGCTCCGGCCAGCGTCGAGGTGGGCGTGAGCATCTCGGGCATCCCCGGCCCGCCTTTTGGCCCCACGTAGCGAATGACCATCACGCAGCCCGGCTCGATCCGGCCTTCGGTGATAGCCGCCACCGCCGCCGCCTCATCGTCGAACACGCGGGCAGGCCCGCGGTGCTGGAGCATCTGTGGGAGCACCGCGGCTTCCTTGACAACGGCGCCCCGTGGGGCCAGATTGCCAAAGAGCACGGCGAGTCCACCTGTCGGGCTGTACGGACGCGCCATCGGCCTGACTACCTCGTCGTCTCGTGACCCGGCCACTGCGAAAAGGGCCCCTAGCAGGGTTCCCGAGACGGTCGGGACGCTTCCGTCGACCAGGCCCGCCTCGGCGAGCCTATGCAGCACTGCCATGACGCCACCCGCCCGGTGGAAGTCCTCCATATACCAGGACCCTGAAGGCGACAGCTTCACCAGGTGCGGAGTCTTGCCGGACACCTCGTTGAAGACGGCGAGCGGCAACTCCATCCCCACTTCGGCGGCGATGGCGATGAGGTGGAGCACCGTGTTGGTGGAGCACCCCAGAGCTGCGTCCAGCACCAGCGCGTTATGCAGACTGGCGGGCGTGAGAAAGCGCCGGGCGCCCCAGCCTTCACGGACCACCTCCACCGCCTGGGCGCCGGTGGCGCGGGCGAGAATGAGGCGGGCCGAGAACGGCGCGGGGATGGTGGCGTCGCCAGGCAGGGCCAATCCGACGGCCTCGGTGAGGCAGCTCATGGAGTTGGCCGTGAACAGGCCGGCACACGAGCCGCACGTGGGGCAGGCCGCGTCCTCAAGCTCGCAGAGCTCGTCGGCGCTGATCTTGCCGCTGAAGTAGGCGCCCACGCCTTCGAGCACGTCCTTGTTCTCGATCCTGCGCCCGCGGTGGTAGCCGGCCAACATCGGGCCGCCCGAGACGATCACCACCGGAAGGTCCAGCCGCGCCGCGGCCATGACCATGCCGGGCACCACCTTGTCGCAGTTGGGGATGAGCACCAGCCCGTCAAGGCCGTGCGCCCTCGCCATGATCTCCACCGAGTAGGCGATCACCTCGCGGCTGACGAGCGAGTAGTTCATCCCCTCGTGGTTCATGGCGAGGCCGTCGCAGACTCCGATGACGTCGAGCTCCAGCGGCATACCGCCACCCTGATAGACGCCGTACTTCACCTGTTCGGCGATGCTCCGCAGGTGCATGTGGCCGGGGATCAGCTCGTTGAACGAATTGGCTACGCCGATGAGCGGGCGGTGCACGTGCTCACCCCCCTGTGGCGAGGACCGCCACGATCAGCTCGTCGCGTTCGCTCAGGGGCTTGGTGAGCTCGGCTTTGAACATGCTCTCCGCGTTCACGAAGACGTACACGGGCTTGAGCAGGACCCCGCGCGTGTCGAACAGCAGCCCGCGAGCGTCCGGGAAGCGACGCACGACATCCTCCAGGCACTCACCGACGGTGGTGCCTTCCACCAAGACGTCGTCGGGCCGGCCGATCAGGCGCTCCAGCGCCGGGTAGAAGAGCCGCAGCCTGACACTCATCAGCCACCGGCCATCGGACCGCGCCCCCGTCTGCCGCCGGCCCGGCAGGCCAGTATGGCTCGCTTCACCAGCGCCCGAGCTATCGGGATCTTGTAGCTGTTGGTGAGGAGTGCCGTCGCTCCTGCCATTGCCGCGTCTGCCGCCCGCTCGGCCGTGTGCTCATCCAAGCGCTCGTCGACGAGGCTCTTCTCCGCTTCAGTCATACGCATGGGCAGGCCGTACACCGAGTTGAGGCAGACACGAGCCGACTTCACCACTCCGTCCGCGACCTCCACCGCCACCGCGCAGTTGACGATGGGGAAGTCGATCGATTTTCGCAGCGCGAACTTGATGAAGGCGGAGCGGGCGCCGGCGGCGGGCCTCGGCACGTCCACCTCCAGCACCAGCTCGCCGTCGCGCAGCACGGTGCTGGTGTCGACCCCCACCGAGAAGAACCGCTCGGCGTCGATGACCCTCTGCGACGTCCTGATGCTCGCTCCGAGCGCGACCAGCGCGGGAGCGAGGTCGGAGGAGTTGACGGCCACACACCCACAGTTGAAGCACCGGTCGGCCTCAGCCTCGACAGCAGCCCGGTCGAGAGTGCCGGTCTCCTCCACATGGAGGCTCTCCAGCCTCTCCGCGAGCGACAGCTCGGGCACTTCCACGCGGCTGCTCGGCTCCAGGCACGAGCCACGGAAGGCCTGACCGATGCTGCACACCGGCTCCGCCTCTTCCAAGGGCGCCATCTGGCCACGAAGGAAGCGGTCTATGGACTCCGCCCCCTCCCGTCCGGCACAGGTCGCCTGCGCGATGGTCGCGGGGCCGGTGACGAAATCCCCGCCGGCGAAAACGCCGTCCCCAAGCGAATGCGTCACCTTGTCGATCCGCAGACGGCCGGCCTCATCGAGGAGCTCCGGCGGCAAGAACGAGCAGTCTGGCTTCTCCACGATGGCTTTCACCACCGCGTCGCACTGCTCGGCGTACTCGGAGCCTTCGACGCGGANNCGAAAACCGCACGCCCTCCTGCTCCGCCCGCTCGACCTCCTCTTTGAGCGCCGGCATCTCCTCCTTGGTGCGTCGATAGAAGATGACAGGGTGCGCTCCCACCCGCAGTAACGACCTGGCCACGTCGATGGCGGTATTGCCTCCACCAATGACCCCCACGGTCTTGCCGGCCATCTTCTCGAGATTGGAACCGCTCAGGAACTGCACGCCTGACTGCAGACAGTTCTCCCCCACGATGCCGGCTTCGGTCTCCTGCCACGCTCCCGCCGCGACGAACACTGCGTCGAACCCGGCGGCCAGCTCCTGGAAACGGGCCTTATCGATGGTCGAGCCGAGCTCGAAGCGGATGCCGGTGCGCTCGTAGCCCTGAATCTGCTTCGCAACCACGTCCTTGGGCAGCCGATACGGTGGTATTCCGTAGGCGAGAAGGCCCCCGGCCTTTGGCATGCGGTCGAACACGGTGACCTCGTGCCCCGCACGCCTCAGGAAATAGGCGGCGGAAAGCCCCGCCGGCCCGGAACCGACGACGGCCACCTTCTTGGCGGTCGGCTGCGCGGGGGCCGCGTAGAACAGGTCCAGGTTCTCGAGAATGTGATCGCCTATGAACCGCTCGATCTCGCGTACGGACACGGCTTCATCGAACTCGCCGCGAGCGCACTCGCTCTCACAGGTGTGAGGGCAGACCCTGCCCGTCACCGCCGGCAGCGGGTTCTTCTGCATCACTATCTCCGCCGCCGCCGGAAGGTCGCCCTCCCTGATCTTGGCCAGGTAGGTCGGGACGTCGATGTCGTTTGGACAGCCCCGAGTGCACGCGGTGGCGCCCACCCGGGCCGCCCCGAAGATGGAGTGATAGCGCGAGTCGCCAGGCAGCGCGTAGCAGGCCGTGCCGCCCTTGCGCAGGCAGTGGAACGCGTTGTCCGGCGCCCAGTAGTACCANNCAGCGGTTGTTCTGGCAGATGTTGCCCGCGACCGTGCCCATCTCGCGGATGTGCGGGGAGGCCGTCTTGCGAGCGGCATCGGCGAGGGCCGGGTAGTCGCGCTTCACCGCCTCATCGGTGGCCAGGTCTTCCAACCGGGTGAGCGCGCCCAGGCGCAGCTGGTGGGC
>PMIZ01000364.1 GCA_003157225.1 Actinomycetota bacterium
GGCAGCGGCGGCATGGCCGACGTCTACCTTGCTGAGGACCGTCTGCTAGGCAGGCAAGTCGCTCTCAAAGTGCTGTTCTCGCGCTACGCGAACGACGAGCAATTCGTGGAGCGTTTCCGCCGCGAGGCGAGCAGTGCTGCCAGTCTCAACCATCCCAACATCGTCCAGATCTACGATCGCGGCGAAGCTGAGGGCACGTACTACATTGCCATGGAGTACCTGGATGGACGGTCGCTCAAGGACATCATCCTGAAGTACGCGCCGCTCAGTCCCGAGCTGGTGGTCTCGGTTTCCACCCAGATCGTTGAGGCGCTCCGTTTCTCCCACCGTCGGGACATCATCCACCGCGACATCAAGCCTCAGAACATCATCGTCGACAGCGAAGGCCGGGTCAAAGTGACCGACTTCGGCATCGCCCGGGCGGGCAGCGCCTCTACGATGACCGAGGCCGGGTCGATCCTGGGCACCGCGCACTACCTGTCGCCGGAGCAGGCAACGGGGCAGCCGGTCGAGGCCGCCTCCGATCTGTACTCGCTCGGCGTGGTCATGTACGAGATGGTCACCGGGAAGCTCCCCTTCAATGGCGACAACCCGGTGAGCATCGCCATGCAGCACGTGCACGACCTGCCGGCTCCGCCCCGCAGCATCGTCCCCGACGTGCCGGAGAACCTGGAGGCGGTGATTCTGCGGTCGCTCGGCAAGACCCCGACCCAACGGTACCTGACGGCCCAGGCCATGCTGGATGATCTGGAACGGGTACGGGATGGCGAGCCCGTGACCCTGCCCTTCACCTACCTGGAACAGACCACGCTGGTGATGACGCCGGCCGCAGCTGCCGCCGCGGCCGCCCTGGCGGCAGGAAGCCAAACAACGCAGATCAAGCGGCGGCTCACCGACGGGTTCGAGCCGGTGACCGACCCGTATTCCCCTGAGCCCGCCCGCCGTCACAGCGTGTGGCCCTGGCTGCTGGTCATCGTCCTCATCCTGGCCCTGGGTGGGGCCGCCTACGCCATCTTCTCCAACTGGGGCAGCACCTCCGGGCCGATGGCGGCAGTGCCCACGGTGCTCGGACTCACCGAGCAGGCCGCCAAGGATAAGATCAAGGGCGCCGGGTTCGCGTACAAGCGGGCGGGCGATCAGGCTTCGGCCACCGTGGCCGCGGGCAACGTCGTCCGCCAGCAACCGGATCAAGGCAATAGTCTGGCCAAGGGGCAGGAGATCAGCGTCTGGATATCGTCCGGCAAAGGCACGGTACAGGTTCCCGACCTGGTGGGGAAATCCGAGAGCGAGGCCACTTACGAGATAGGTAAGGTCAGTCTGACTTTGGGGCCGACGGAGAAAGAGGCCACCCAGGATCAGAACCAGATAGGCAAAGTGCTCCGTCAGAACCCGGCGGGCGGCAAGACGGTGGATGCGGGTAGTACCGTCACCATCGTGGTTGGCGAGGCGAGCAACACGGTGAAGGTCCCCATCGTGATCGGATACAACCAGGAACAGGCCACAGCCACGCTCACAGCCATGAACCTCTTCGTAGACCCACAGCAGATCCAGTCGACCTCGCCGGGGGGAACCGTCGTCGATCAGAAGCCCCAAGCGGGGACCGATGTGAAGCCGGGGTCCACCGTCACCATCTACGTGAGCAACGCCTCGGTGTCGACCACAGTGAAAGTGCCGGCGGTGGCCAATCTGACCCCGCTGCTCACAGTCGCCGAGGCCACGCAGAAACTGGGCATCTACCAGTTGACTGCGACGATAACCTACTACGACACCAACGATTTCGCGCCCGGCCTGGTCATCCGCCAGGATCCGGTTGCTGGGACCCCGGTGAACAGGGGGAGCACCGTGGAGATCTGGGTGGCCAGGGAGCCCGTCACCACCACCACCATCGAACCACCCACTACCACGACCCTGCCTCCTTCCACCGACACCACCTTCACGACTGGGTTCTGACATGACTGACAAGCCTCGCGGCTCCAAGCCGACGTTCCAGGACGTTCTCCTGGGTCTCCAGGAGTTCTGGGCCAAACAGGGTTGCATCGTATGGCAGCCGCATCACACCGAGGTGGGCGCGGGTACCTTCAACCCCGCGACCTTCCTCAAGGTGCTCGGTCCCGACCCCTGGAAGGTGGCCTATGTGGAGCCCTCCCTACGGCCGACGGACGGCCGCTACGGGGAGAACCCCTACCGGCTCGGCCACTACTACCAGTACCAGGTGATCATCAAGCCCTGCCCGGACAACATCCAGGACCTCTACCTGGCCTCGCTCGAGCACCTTGGCATCGATCTGTCCAAGCACGATGTGCGCTTCGTGGAGGACGACTGGGAGTCGCCNNCTGGGCTGGGAAGTGTGGATCGACGGCATGGAGTGCACGCAGTTCACCTATTTCCAACAGGTGGGCGGCATCGACCTCGATCCTCCCAGCGTGGAGCTGACATACGGCACCGAGCGGCTCACCATGTATCTGCAGGACATCGACAACGTCTTCGACTTGGAGTGGGTGCCGGGCGTCACCTACGGCGACGTGTACAAGGTCAACGAGGCCCAGTGGTCGGTGTACAACTTCGAGCTGGCCGATATCCCGCTTCTGCAGCGGTCGTTCGTGGACTACGAGCGTGAGTGCGAGCGCTGTCTGGAGCGGGGGCTCACCCGCCCTGCCTACGATTTCGTGCTCAAGACCTCGCACATGTTCAACCTCCTCGACGCCCGGGGCGCCATCAGCGTGACCGAGCGCACCGGCTACATCGCCCGGGTGCGCAACCTGGCGCGAAAAGTGGCCGAGTCTTATGTGGCGGAGCTGACGGCCGGGGCCGAGGCCGCGGAGGGTAACGCGGCCGGGGAGACCGCGCCGGAGAGCGGGGCGGCGGGTGTGGCTGAGAGTCCCACCAACGGTGGTTCGAAAGCGCCTGCCTGGATCCCGCCCAACGACCGCGGCTCCCGTGACTTTCTCCTCGAGATCGGCGTGGAGGAGATGCCGGCTTCAGCGTGCCGGACGGCCATCGACCTGCTGCCCGAGCGCGTGGCGGGCATGTTCGCCAGCGAAGGGGTGGACCTCGCTCCCAAGGACGTCGAGGTGCTGGTCTCGCCTCGTAGGATAGCGGTGATAATGAAGAGCGTGCCCGGCGAACAGGCTTCGCGGGAGATCGTCCAGCGCGGCCCGGCCTATGACGCGGCCTTCGATGCCGACGGCAATCCGACCAAAGCTTGTGATGGCTTTGCCCGCGCCAAAGGCGTCTCCCCCAGAGAGCTCGAGGTGCGTGAGGAGCAGGGGCGCCGCTTCGTCTACTACGTCACCCGCAGCGAGAGCCGGCCCACGGCAGGCCTGCTGCCGGATATCTGCCTCAAGATCGTGCGCGACATGTACTTCCCCAAGAACATGCGCTGGGGCTATCGCGACGTGCGCTTCTCCCGGCCGATCCGCTGGCTGGTTGCGCTGTGGGGCGAGACGGTGATTCCCTTCGGCATCGCCGGGCTCACCTCCGGCAGGACGAGCCACGGCCACCGCTGGCTGGGCGGCCCGATAGACATAGCCCGACCGGCCGACTACGTGGCCGCGATGCTCTCGGTGCGTGTCATGGTGGACCACCGTGAACGCGAGCAGACGATGCGGGCGGAGATGGAGCGCAGGGCTTCCGATCAGGGCCTCAAAGCGATCGATCCGCTGGACAAAATGGAAGAGGTGCTGTTCCTGGTCGAATGGCCGACGGTAGCCGAGGGTGAGTTTGGGCGCGAGCACCTGAGCCTTCCCGCGGAGGTGCTCGAGGAGGCCATGCAATCGCACCAGCGGTACTTCCCACTCGTGAGTGCTGGGGCCGACGCAACAGCCGGGGTTGGCGTGGGCGCAGGCTCCTCCACCGGCGCGGGCGCCCCGGGAACGCTCTCCCACCGCTTCCTCTACGTGAGCAACGGCGACCCCGCCTGGTTGGGGGAGATCACCAACGGCAATGAGCGGGTGCTGGAGGGCCGCATCGAGGACGCCGAGTTCTCCTTTGAGAAGGACAAAGCTACCGGCCTCGAGGCGATGACCTCGCAGCTGGGCAAGATCGTTTTCCACGTCAAGGCCGGCACGATGAAGGACAAGACCGAGCGGCTTGTCGCCCTAGCCGGCTACCTTGCGGACGTGACCGGCGCTCCTGGCGAAGCCCGGGAGCGCGCGCTCGAAGCCGCCCGCCTGGCAAAAGCCGACCAGGTGTCGATCATGGTGCGCGAGTTCGCCGACCTGGAAGGCGTCATGGGCGGGACCTACGCGCTCATGGAAGGGCGCGACCAGGTGGTGGCGCAGGCCATCCGCGAGCAGTTCCTTCCTGATGCCGCTGGTGGGGCCGTCCCCCAGACTCTGGCGGGCGCACTCCTGGCTACCGCCGAAAAGGTCGATAACATCGTGGCCGCGTTTGCCTGCGGCGAACCGCCGTCGGGTTCGAAAGATCCATACGGTTTGCGCCGCGCTGCCGCCGGCATGGTCGCCATCGCCACCCAGCATGGCCTGCGTTACGATGTCGAAGGCCTGCTGAACCGGGCCTATGACGAACTCGAGCGCTTCCCGGGACTGGCCGACCGCGCCTCGGTTGTCGGTGAAGCTGCAGCCTTCATCCTCGAGCGGCTGGCCAAGGCGCTGACCGACGACGGCATCGCCCGGGACACGGTCGACGCCGTTCTGCCCACGTCCCGCGATTTCCTCGATCTGCGCCTGCGTGCGGAGGCCCTGCACAAGTTCCGCTCGGGACCGCATTGGGAGGACCTCGTCACGGTGTTCACCCGCCCCTCGAATCTCGCGCGCAAGTTGCCGCCCGAAGCGGCGGCAGATGCCGCGGCGCTTGCCGCCGGCGTCTCACCGGAGCTCTTCCAGGCCGAAGCCGAGTCTGCGCTCTTCGGCGCCTGGGAAGAGGCGGCCAGCAGGGTCGCCCTGGCCGTCGAGGGTGAGCAGTACGCCGAGGCTCTCGCGCTCCTTGTGGCCCTGCGGCCCTTCGTCGATCGTTACTTCGACGACGTGTTGGTGATGGCCGACGACGAGGCAGTCCGGATCAATCGGCTGCGCCAGCTGGCCGCCATCGCAGCGACCGTCCGCAAGGTAGCCTGGCTGGATCTCGTCCAGGGGTGACGACCCGCACCAAGGCCTTCCAGTCTAGACGGCCGCCTTCACCTCGCTCGACGCCGGGCATCTGGCAGGCCTACCTTGGGGAATGCTCAGCCAGACCGGCTCGGGCACCATCCGCGGCTCGGTGCTCTGCGGTGGCTCCTACACGGCGAGCGGTGGCTGCGACCTGGAGTATGACCAGGGGGTCCTGGACAAGCTCAGCCAGCTCGGAACTCGCCCAGTCCCTGGGCTCGGATTTGCTCGGATTGTGCCTGGGCACACCCTCTCGATACCAGAGACACGAGAGGCCGGGCAGTGCCCGGCCTCTCGGCTTCCCGTAAGGTCCTAGCGGCAACACGCGTCAGTCGCGCGCGCCCACCTTGTCGGCCGCCGCGGGACCGGCTTCCTCAGCCAGCACGTCGGCGTCGGCACCTCTCTTGAGGCGCTTGTTGTAGTCGGGGTCGCTCTCCAGCCACTTGTGGGCCCACGTGGTCTCCTGCCAGACGGGCGTGAGCGCCTCGCGCACCTGCTTTGCATAGACGTGCAGCTCAGGCTGCATCTCGTTGAGCATCGTCAGGGCGCCGTCGTGGGTCGGATAGGCGCCGTTGCGCTCCACGGCCTTCTTCATCACGCCAGGATGGTCGATGAGCGGACAGGGGAGCAGCAGGTTCTTGCCGAAGGGCGCCATGTTGCGGAGATCTTTGAAGAAGTCGGAAGACAGGCATTCGATCAGCGACTTCTCCTTGATGTTGTCCGTCGCGAAGTGGGCGAAGATGCACGGTTCCACGTCGCCCTTGTTGTTGATGTGGATGTACTTGCGTCCACCCGACAGGCAGCCGCCGGTAAGCGGACCGTCGCCCCAGAAGTCGGCCACCAGAATGGGCCTGGTGTTGCGGATGTGCATGACGCGTTCGTGCAGTCGCACGCGCTGCTCAGCGTTGGGCATCAGGCTGAGGTCGGGCTCGCGGCCCACCGGCATGTACAGGAAGTACCAGCCGTAGAACGCGCCCTTTTCGACCATGAGGTCGGCGAACTCTTCAGAGGTGATCTCGTCGATGTTCTGGCTGGTTGCCGTGGCGGAAAAGGCGAACATGGCCCCACGCTCGCGCAGACGGTCCATGGCCGCCATGATGCGGTCGTAGGTGCCGGCGCCCCTGCGGGCGTCAGTGGCTTCCCGGCCGCCCTCGATGCTGATGGTCGGGCACACGTTGCCCAACTCGACGATACGGTCTGCCACCCGGTCGTTGATCATGGTGGCGTTGGTGAACGGCGTGAACACCGACTGAGGATGACGCTCGGCCACGTCCAACAGATGCCGCCACACAAAGGGCTCTCCCCCCAGCGGGACGAACATTCGGGATCCGAGCTCCTCACACTGGTTGATGATGTTCTCGACTTCGTCCTCACTGAGGTCCTGCTCACAGTCGTACTCCGAGGCGTAGCAGCCGACGCACTTCAGGTTGCACCGCATGGACGGGCTGATGAGGATCGCCGTGGGCGAGGTGATTCCGTATTCCTTGAGAAGCGACCCGGTGAGTTCGGGATCGCGCATGAAGAAGTTGGCCATCATTCCGGCAACGAAACGTTTACGTACATTAGGATGAAGATGACGAATGTTCTTGAAGAACGTATTGCCGGGATTGCCTGGGGCCGTGTAGCTCTTCAGCCACTCAGCGATCATGTGTTGCTGCGGCGATTTGGCGGTTCGCTTCACAGCGGCCGTCAGACCCCGCATGGCCAGGTCCGAACTGCCGACCAACGTCAGGGCCGCCGAGATGATGGAGGCGGTCCTCTCGTAGTCGCGTCGTTCCCGAGCTTGTAGCAACGATTGCTCGGGCATTCCAACTCCTTTCTGTTCAGGGACGAGTCTTTTGGAGCTCATACCATAACACAGGCTGCGCCGGGTTCGCTCGACGGAAGCGCCCGGCTTGCTTCCCAACCTGGGCGAGCTTCGTTAGAATTACGGGTTCCGGGGGATGGTTCGCGGTATTGCAGAATCTCGAAGGGAGTATGGTCTGATGAGCCCCAGCAAGTACGTGTACGATTTCTCCGAAGGCAACGCCGGCATGAAGCCCCTGCTCGGGGGCAAGGGCGCCAACCTGGCGGAGATGACCGGGCTAGGGATACCCGTACCTCCCGGCTTCATCGTGACGACCGCCGCCTGCGTCTACTATTCCGCCAACGGCTCCTACCCCGACGGGCTCAAGGAAGAGATCGAGAACCACCTGCACACCCTTGAGAAGCTCACCGGCAAGACGCTGGGCGACCCTGCGAAACCGCTTCTGCTCTCCATCCGCTCCGGCGCCGTCTTCTCCATGCCGGGCATGATGGACNNGTGCTCAACCTGGGCCTGAACGACGAGACTGTCGAAGGCCTCGCCAAGGGCACCGGCAATCCCCGCTTCGCCTACGACTCCTACCGCCGCTTCATCAGCATGTTCGGCGACGTGGTCATGGGCGTCGATCCGCAGGCGTTTGAAGACGCTCTCACCGCCAAGAAGCAGGAAGTGGGCGCCGCTCTCGACACCGATCTGTCCGCCGACGACCTGCGCGACCTCACCCTGCGCCTGAAGAAGATTCTCGGCGACAAAGCCGGCGAGCAGTTCCCGGCCGACCCGCTCAAGCAGCTCCATCTGGCGATCGTAGCCGTGTTCAAGAGCTGGGACAACCATCGAGCCAAGGTCTACCGCCGCACCCAGGGCATCCCCGACGACCTGGGTACCGCCGTCAACGTGCAGAGCATGGTGTTCGGCAACAAAGGCGAGACCTCCGGTACCGGCGTAGCCTTCACGCGTGACCCCTCCACCGGCGAGAACTTCTTCTATGGCGAGTTCCTCATGAACGCCCAGGGCGA
>PMIZ01000350.1 GCA_003157225.1 Actinomycetota bacterium
CGACTCGCCCTGCTGGATCACCTGTTGGAACGACTCGAACACCTACATCGAAGCCCTGCAGCACCCCTCTGTGGAATGCATCGTGGCCCAGCATCCCTGGTTGGAGAATGACTGCCTCATGGCCGACCTCATTCTGCCGGCGTCGACCAGGTTCGAGTCGCTCGATATCGGCATGGACATGGGCAGCGGTGTCGTCACCTCCCTCTTCCTCGAGGAAGATTGCATCGACCCGGTGGGAGAGTCCCTCTGCGACTTCGACATCGTGGCCAAGATCGCGGAGAAGCTGGGGCTGTGGCAGGAATACACCCAGGGCAAGACCCACGTGGAAAAGCAGAAGCTCGCCTTCGAGGGCGCCGGCATGGAAGGGCTCGTGACCTGGGAAGAGCTCAAAGAGAAGCAGTACTTCGTCATCCCCTGCGATGACCGCATCAAGGATCAGCCGCCCGGCTTGAGCGAGTTCGCGAAAGACCCCAAGAACAACCCACTGACCACGCCCACCGGACTCCTCGAGTATTCGTCGAGCGCTCTAGAGAAGCACTTCCCCGACGATCCCGAGCGTCCGCCGGTAGCCCACTGGATCGAGAAAGGCGAGAGCCACGATGAGCGGGTGACGAGCGAGCGGGCCAAGGACTATCCGCTCCTTTGCATGTCCAACCATCCACGATGGCGCATGCACGCGCAAGGCGACGACATCACCTGGATGCGCGAAATCCCGACCATGAAAGTGACCGGCTCCGACGGCTATCAGTACGAGCCGGTATGGATCCACACCTCGGAGGCCGAGTCCAGAGGCATCAAGCACGGCGACATCGTGAAGATCTATAACGAACGCGGCGTCGTCCTCGGGGGCGCATACGTCACCGAGCGCCTGAGGTCCGGCGTTGCCTACATGGACCACGGGGCCCGGTGGGACCCGATCGTCCCCGGGAAACTCGACCGCGGCGGGGCCATCAACACCATCACGCCGCATAAGGTCACCTCCAAGAACTCCACCGGCATGGTGGTGAGCGGCTTCCTGGTCGAGGTCCAGAAAGTCACCGACGCGGAGATGGTGGGCTGGCGCAAAGACTATCCCGCGGCCTTCAACAGAAACTATGATGCCGTGACGGGCGTGTCGCTCTCCGGCTGGATGAAGCAGTAAGGAGCATACGATGACCAAAGCGTTCGTGATAGATGTGGGCAGATGCTGCGGTTGCTACAACTGCCAGTTGGCCTGCAAAGACGAGTACGTCGACAACGACTGGACACCCTATTCCAAACCGCAGCCCGACACCGGGCAGTTCTGGATGAAGCTCGAGGAGAACGTCTGCGGCACCGTGCCCAAGGTCAAGATGCACTATCTTCCGGTGCTCTGCAATCACTGCGAGGACCCGGCCTGCATGAGGGCCTGCCAGGACAACGCGATCGAGAAAAGGGACGACGGGCTGGTGCTCATCGAGCCGGAGAAGTGCACCGGCTGCAAAGACTGCATGACCGCCTGCCCCTACGGCGTCATCTACTTCAACGACGAGTTGACCCTCGCCCAGAAGTGCACGGGCTGCGCCCACCTTCTCGACAACGGCTACAAGCTGCCGCGTTGTGTGGAGGCCTGCCCGACGGACGCCATCACCTTCGGCGAGGAGGAGGAGTTGAAAGACCTCATCGCCGGCGCCGTTGTCCTCAAACCGGAGACCGGCCTGCGGCCGAACGTCTACTACCGGAACATCCCCGGTAAGTTCATCACCGGCACGGTCTACGACCCCGTGGAGAGAGAGGTGATCATCGGTGCGCGTTGTCTGCTGACCTCCGGCGGCAAGCTTGTGGAGACCTTCACAGACACCTACGGCGACTTCTGGTTCAAGGATCTCGCGGTCGGCAGCTACAGCGTGAGCGTCGAGGCCGAGGGCTTCAAGGGTAAGTACTTTTCCGCGCTCGACACCGCTTTGGACGTCAACCTTGGCGACATACCGCTCGCCAGGAAGTAGGCGTCGATGGATAACGAACACAGCAAGGAGCGCATCGACACCGAGGGAGACAAGCAAGTCATCCGGGGCGGCGGCCTCATGGGTGGCGGGGATTCGGGCCCGCCCACCCTGGTAGATGTCAAGGACGGCAAGATCACACGGATCAGGCCGCTCTCCTACGAGATGGAGTACGACAGGAAGCACTTCAACGTCTGGAAGATGGAGGCGAGAGGAAAGACCCTTGAGCCTCCGATGCGCGCGTCTGTCGGTCCCATCGGGCTGGCGTACAAGAAGCGGGTGTACTCCAAGAACCGGGTCCGCTATCCGCTCAAACGCGTGGACTGGGACCCGAGTGGGGAACGGAACACCCATAACCGGGGCAAGAGCAAGTACGTGCGCATCTCTTGGGACGAGGCCGCAGAACTGGTGGCTTCTGAGCTGAAGCGGGTGGGAACCACGTACGGCCCGTCAGCGGTGTTCTCACAGGCCGACATGCACGGCGAGAGCAAGCATCTCAGTCCCAGCCACGGCTGTGCCAACAGGCTCCTTTCGCTACTGGGCGGCTATACCGTCCAAATGCGCAACCTGGACAGCTGGGAAGGCCAGCACTGGGGCGCCAAGCATGTCTGGGGTTGCGAGCCCGTAGGCGAGATGATGCCCGCGGCCAACCTGTATCCCGACATAGCCGAGAACGGTGAGTTGCTCCTATTCTGGGGCTGCGATCCGGAAACAACGCCTCACGCTATTCAAGGCCTGTTCGCGAGCAGGCTGTGCTACTGGCTCACCGAGATAGGCCTCAAGTCGGTCTACGTCTGCCCCGATCTCAACTACGGCGCTGCCGTCCACGCGGACAAGTGGATACCCATCCTGCCCAACACCGACGCGGCACTGCAACTGGCGATCGCGCACGTGTGGATCATGGAGGGGACCTACGACAAGGAGTACATTGCCACCCATTCCTACGGGTTCGAGAAGTTCGAGGACTATGTTCTCGGCAAGGAGGACGGCGTGCCCAAGACCCCTGAGTGGGCCTCGGAGAAGTGCGGCGTCCCCGAGTGGACCATCAAGGCCTTGGCCAGGGATTGGGCAAACAAAGTGGCCAGCCTCATTCACGGCAACGCCGGACCGGCCATCAGGGGCCCCTTCTCATCGGAACCGGCCCGGTTGGAGGTCATGCTTCTCGGGATGAGAGGTCTCGGCAAGCCCGGGGTTCATCAAGCGAAGATGATCGAATGGTGGTTTTGGAGAGAGTGGAACCCCATTCCCTATCAAGGCAAGATCAGACCCGACCTTGCCAACTTCTCCGAGCAGGTTCGCCCGGTGGATTGTCATGACCCCGCGCAGATGATACCGCCCCTCTATCTCGGGCCTCATCCGGAGATGCGGGAGCTAACCAAGCTCATGGATCAGCCTCCTCTTCAGGTTATCCCCAAGTGCTTGGTGCACGACGCGATCCTCGCCCCGCCGATCAGTTGGTGGGGGCTGCGTAGCTTCCATGGACCGGCCGAAGACCAGTTCAACCAGTACACCTATCCAGCCCCCGGGTGCTCCGAGATCCACATGATCTGGACCGA
>PMIZ01000526.1 GCA_003157225.1 Actinomycetota bacterium
GTCCTCGGCGTCCCGCCGGACCCGGCCCTGGTGGTGCGGGACCTGCACGAACCGGGATCGGCAGAGCGGGCGGTCCTGGACCTGTTCAGCTCCGCAGATCCGCCGACGGCCCTGTTCAGCNNCGCGCAGAACCTGGTGACCATCGGGGCGGTCCGCGGGCTGCGCCGGCTCGGGCTGGAACATCGGGTGGCGATGGTCGGTTTCGACGACTTCCCGCTGGCCGACCTGCTCCGCCCGGCGATCACCGTCGTGGCGCAGGACCCCGCGAGGATCGGGCGGACGGCGGCCGCCGTGCTGTTCGATCGGCTGGCCGGGGACCGAACCCCGCCCCAGGTGCACGTCGTCCCGACGACCCTGATCGCGCGCGGCTCGGGCGAGATCCCGCCACCGGGCTGACGGCCAGGCGTCTGACGGCTCGACNNGGCAGGGGGCGCCGGCCTCGCTGTGGTAGCGGCGGGTGGACCGGGGCCTGGTGTGCCGCCCCGGTATGACGAGGACGGCGTCGTCCCCTGGCTGATGCACGCGGACGCCTCCGCCGGCCCGCTTCGCGGCGTACATGGCGACGTCCGCCTGGCGCATGAGCTCGGTGCGGTCGGCGTCCGGGACCGAGGACACCGCGACGCCGAGGCTGGCGCCGACGGACAGCATCCGCCCGGACACGACGAACGGGCCTCGCAAGGTGGCGAGCAGCCGTTCCCCGGCGTCCACGGCGGTCGCCGCGCAACCGGCAGGGTGCTCGGCGGACAGGTCGAGGCAGGCGGCGAACTCGTCACCACCGAGCCGGGCGACCGTGTCGTCGGTGCGGAGCGCCTCGATGAGACGGCGCCCGACGACGCGCAACAGGTTGTCGCCGGCGGAGTGGCCGAGCGTGTCGTTGACGTCCTTGAAGTGGTCGATGTCCACAAACAGCACGGCCGCGCTCCGTCCGAGTTGGCAGCATTCTTCCACGCAGGCCTGAAGCTTCACCTCCATGCTCCTACGGTTGCCGATCTCAGTCAGGGCGTCCATCTCGGTCTCCTGGCTCAGCTGGTCGACGAGCCGGAGCGCTTCGATGAGGACTGAGTTGTCGCTGAACGTCTCCACGACTCCGACGATCGCGCCGTCGGGCCCGTACATGGGGCTTGTCCGCACGAGCACGGGGATCCGGTGGCCTGCTCGGTGGTGAAGATAGGCTTGTGCCTCCCGAGCCACGCCGTCCGCAAGAGTCGCAGAGAGCGGACAGCCGTTTTCGCAGAGTGACGTGCCCCGCTCGTCCACGTGTACAAGCACGCCATCGGCGCACGAGGAGCCGTGGAGGCTTTCCGCCGAATACCCCGTGATCCGCTCGGCTGCCCGGTTCCAGTAGGTGACTCGGCGCTCGGTGTCGCAGAAGTACACGCCGTCGGTCACATTGTCGAGGATCCCTCGATAGAAGTCTTCCCTGCTATCCACAACCCCGTCCTTTGCCTGGTGGGCGCCCTCGCCGCGCAGGCCGCCCTGCTGCTTAGTATCGGCGTTCTAGTGGAGTTCGTTGAGGAAGCGCCTCTCCTGCCGGTCGAGAGCGATGTCGCAGGTGACCTCGTAGTTGATGGTCCCCAGGCGCTTGGCGATCTCTTCCACGGTGATCCGCTCGTCGCCGTCGGCGCCGATGAGGGTGACACTGTCGCCCACCTTTACCCGGTCATCGGTGCCCACGTCGACGCCGAAGGAGTCCATGGAGATCCTGCCGGCGATGGCGTAGCGGCGCCCGTTGATGAGCACCTCGCCCCTGTTGCTGAGCGCGCGGAAGACGCCGTCGCCGTAGCCGATGGGAACCAAGGCGACGTCGGTCGGGCGGTCGGGTCGGAAGGTGTGGCCGTAACCCACGCCCTCTCCGGGCTCCACCCGCTTGATGAGCGCCACCTGCGACTTCCACGAGAGTGCAGGCTGCAGACCTCGCGCCAACGCATCCTCTTGCCACGGGTCCAGGCCGTAGACGGCGCAGCCGCAGCGGACCATGTCCAGGTGGGAATGGGGCGAGTAGACCGTGGCGGCGCTATTCGCGGCGTGGGCCACCACGTTGGGCCACTCGTGTCGCACCTGCTCCACAGCCGGGAGGAATCTGCCCAGTTGAAAGTCGATGCTCGAGGGATCTTCCGGCGCGCAGGCGAAGTGGGTCATCACTCCTACCAGGTCGATCTCGGGCACGGAGCGGATCGCCTCCAGGAACGAGCCCACCTGAGCGGGAAGAAGACCCTGCCGGTTCATGCCGCTGTCGACCTTCAGGTGCACACGGGCTTTGAGGCCGCTTCCGAGCAGCCCCGGCAGCATCTCGGCCATGTGGTCGCTGACCACCGCGAAATCGACTCCACGGCGCGCCATCTCCTCGAACTGGTCGAAGCTATAGAGGGGCCCCATTACCAGGACGTACTCCGAGAAGCCGGCATCACGCAGGGCGACCGCCTCTTCGGCTGTGGCGACCGCCACTCCGTGAGCCCCGACGGCCACAGCGGCGCGCGCCACAGAGAGGGTCCCGTGGCCATATGCGTCGGCCTTGACAGCCACCAGCATGCGGCTGCCGGGACTGAGCGATGCCAGCAGGTGCGCCACATTGTGGCGAATAGCGGCAAGATCTATGAGAACGCTGCTGCGCGGCGAGGCCTTCATAGGCGACAAAGCCTAACACACTCGATTGGACGGCGACCGGTTCTGTGTTAGCATCTCCGCGCTGTGAGCCGCGGCCCGGCCGCAACGCGCCGGACATGTGCGCCACAGCGCCAGATTTGCCCCCATCGTCTAGTGGCCTAGGACATCGCCCTTTCAAGGCGACGGCGGGGATTCGAATTCCCCTGGGGGCATTCTGCACTCGGGCGTCTGGGCGCATAGCTCAGTGGGAGAGCACCTGCCTTACAAGCAGGGGGTCGCAGGTTCAAATCCTGCTGCGCCCATCCATTCCCCGGCGTCGCTTAAGCCAGGATCGTCTTTTGCCCACGCTGGTCGCTCGATTGTCGGCAACCTGACTTGTTTGCTGTTGAAGCCGCGTGCGATAATCGCCGAGCCCGTTTGCGGGGGTGTAGTTCAGTTGGTTAGAACGCCGGCCTGTCACGTCGGAGGTCGCGGGTTCGAGTCCCGTCGCTCCCGCCTCAGCCCTTGAGGCACCGCCGCTGGTCCGCGGTGCCGCCCGTGGCGGGATAGCTCAGTTGGTAGAGCACATGACTGAAAATCATGGTGTCCCCGGTTCAAATCCGGGTCCCGCCACCTACAAGGCCTGCCAATTGGCACTTGTTCTTCTCAGACCGGTCGTGCTTCCTTACGAACTCCTCCCACGGAAATGACCTACCATGCCCGGGGTATGCGCAGAGTCTTCAGCCGCTCGACGCCGGCATTTGCTGCCGCCAGATCGTCGATCCAGACTGGGTTTGGCCTGAAGAAGTTGTAGATCAAGTCCCCGCAGACCAGCTCGCCCTCGGGGGTCAAGACCCGATGGAACCCCGCGAATGAGCGAGATGATGAAGGACCTCGCGGATAGGCTTTGCCCATCCTCCAGGTAGCGGTCTGGCGAAAAACACCCGAAGCCCCGGGGCGTGACCAGAGTCATGAGTCTGCCCATCGCCATGATCCCCCGGCCCATAGTGGTGATTCGGTCCGGCTTGGTTTTTCCGCTATGGGACCTGTCTCCGCGCCTGACCATCCCGGCATCATTAGGGTGCATGGCGATCGGAGCGCCGTACTTTTTCCGCAGGAACGCGCCGTTGCCGGCATGGTCGAAGTCCCCGTGGGTGAGGACTATGACCTTAGGATCTCCCGCTCAGCGGCCGGCGTCTTGGAGTTCTCTCTCCACGGCGGTGCGCTTGTAGGCGACCCCGGTATCGATGAGCACAAAGCCACCATCGGCCTGCACCAGGAAGCAGTTGCTACCCGCGTTGATGGTCTTGATCGTTGCGGTCATGGATATGCCACTTGCCTCCACCACTCAGCGGCTTGCTGCATTTCCCGCGGCGCCGCAGCGCAGGGATCAGGATTGAGCCAACGAGAAACTCTCCTAGGGGCGAGGCGCAGAATCATCGGCCCGGCAGTCCCGAGGCGGCACGCCATCGTCGCGTCGGCGAGCGCTCGATGACCTTCGGGTGAACCAGAGAACGAGGGTGATAAGCAAGCCGAGAATCCCGAGCAGAAAAATGATAAGCCCTGCCAGTTGAACGCTGAAACCGGACACGTGCCAGCTAACGGCCTAGCGAAGGATCGCCCCCACTGCTATCAGGAATATGGAGCTGCCAATGTACATGCCTTCCGAAGTCCTTCGTCCCATTCGAAGATCGCCGTCCCACTGGGGCAAGAGCCGAAGGACTCATGACAAGGGCGCGCTTCAAACTGCCCTGGCCCGTGAGCCCCGTGAAGTGACACGAAAACGACAGAGGATTCTCCCACTAAGGAGCTCCGTCCCTTCTCGCAACCGGGATTATCGACCCCGTCTACTCCAGCCCCATCCGCCGCCCCCGAAGAGCATTATCACCACAATTATGATCACTACTATGAGCCACACAGGCATCTGACTTCCCCTCCTTCAAATAGAACTTCAGATCTTCGGTCTGCAATCGCATGACCCTTGACCCGTTGATTCTGCTCGGCGATATCTGATGGTATGTATCGTCGCCCGTACTCTTCCCTTCACCCCAGTAAAGTAAACAAAGCAGGCCGAAGGGCCTCCTGGGAGATAGGGAAAGGGTCCGGACTTCTCATCCGGGCTCTTGTGGCGCCTGCCATTTCACAAGAAGCTTGGGCAGCGCCCTACTTCTTGTGAACCGTTTCCCGGGCTTTGTCGGCGACCTTGTGGGTCACTTCTTTCACTTTGCCG
>PMIZ01000437.1 GCA_003157225.1 Actinomycetota bacterium
TGTTGACCGCCATGAAGTGGTCGAGATCGGTGCAGTGCTGGTCGTAGACACCCGGTACTTGCGGGTAGAAGGCGTTGACGTTGCCGTCCTCATCGAGTGTGACCGTGGTACCACTCATCCACGGCAGCTGCCGAGAGACGGCAATCCGGTCGGGCCGCAGCAGCGGCGCCAGCAGCTGCTCGTCGAAGACGAGGTCGCTCTCGAGCAGCAGGAACGGTTCGTCGATCAGGTGGCGCGCCAGCCACAGCGAGTAGATGTTGTTGGTGGTCTCGAACAGCGGGCTGAGAACGTACTCGATGGCGATGCCGCCGAAGCTCTCGCCGAGGTAGCCAGATATCGTCTCTGCCCTGTAGCCCGTGACGATGACCAGGCGCTCGAACCCGAGAGCTGTCGAGGGAGCGGACCAGTCGCTCGATGATCGGCACGCCACTCACGCAGACGAGGCACTTCGGCAGCGCGTCGGTTAACGGCGTCAGCCGGCTACCGAGGCCGGCGGCGAGCAGCAGCGCGGTCCGTATCTGTGCGCCATCGGTCGCGAGGTCGTGGCGATGCATACGCGCTCCTCGGTTCTCGAGAGCCCGGCAGGCCCGATCCCTCGACGGGATGACCTGACCCCATCCGGTGGTCCACTTCCTATGATAATGCGAGAGCCGCTTACCGCGTGGATGACGGCCGCACGTAGGCGGCAAGCGAGAACCGTTCCCAGTCGAATGCGCGGAGATCGAAGTGCCGTTCTGGGATGTGGTCCATGCCGCTTCCCCCGCAGTGCGACTCTTCGCTATGGCGGCAGTCTATCGGAGCACCAGGATGAACAGGGTGATGTCGGGCTGTCCGGAACGCGGCACATGATTCCTTGTCATGTCGGCCGGCGAGAATCGCCGCAACCTGGGCTAACGCCGACTCTACGCCGACGCCGGGCACGCGGACTGGCCAACGAGAACCTGGCGACCTTACCCTGGCCTTGGCGCCTCACCAAATGTAGCCTTCGCCGTGCTCGGACCGTCCGGGAACGAAAGGGGGCTCGATTGACAAGGCGACCGCTCGTGTTCTGGCTCACACCATTCTCGCCGGACTCGGCCGACGAGCCACCCGACGTCTTTGAGAGAGTGCAAGAGGCTTTGAGAGGCGCCGCCGGGGATGCCGGTCTAGCCCGCGGACGGCGACGTGCGGCCGCCGCCCTGGCCGGCGTGACCGTCGAGTAGCATCTTGCTGCCCTAGCCCGGCGACAGGAGCTGCCGGTCGCGGGACGATCGAGTACCGCCGAGGTTGCCAGAGGGCTCCGGAAGGCCGGCCTGCTCGACGGGCCGCGCTACCGCGAGGCACGCCGGTTCGCCAGGCTGGCCGATCGCTGCTGCACGGCCAAGGGGCCCGCCCCGGGCCGCAAGCAGGTGCGGCGCTTGATTGCCCGTGCGCGGGCGGTCGTACGCGAAACCCGCTAGCCGGCAGGACTTGGGAACGACGACCGACGCCGTCGAAGACTGGGGCGGGTTCCAACGCCCCCCTGACAGGCCATCGCCCAACGGTGGCCTGTCGCCTTCCCCTAGACCTCCGCCAGCCCGGTGGCGAGCAGCTTCTTGAGGTCGATGCGGGCGGCGATCACCGTCGGCGGCATGCTCTCAAACCAGCTCGGCGTGCCCGGCTCGCCGTCGATGGCCTCGCTTGCCTCGGCATCGGAGACGCAGTACATGCGCACCAGGTCGGCGTCGATCGTGGCCGCCATCTTCGGGTACTTGCGTTGCATCGCCGCGGCGACCTGCTCGGCGCGCTCGCGGCTCATCAGATAGCAGAAGCCCATGGCTCCCCCCTTGTCGGTCTATCTCGGTCTAGTAGTGGTTGCTTCGTCCTGAGGCTCAGCCGTGGGACAGCACCCGCTCGAGGGCGGCGACCATCTCGGGGTCGAACTGGCTGCCCGCGCAACGCCGCATCTCCTCCAGGGCCTCGTCGGCCGACCGTTCCGGCCGATACGGTCGGCGATTCACCAGCGCCTGGAAGCTGGAAGCCACTGCCACGATCTGCGCGCCGAGCGGGATCTGCTCGCCGCTTAGCGCAAGCGGATAGCCTGTTCCGTCGAAACGCTCGTGATGATGGGCAACGGCGTCGGCCACCGAGTCGAACCCCATATGTCGCAGCAGGCGCTCGCCGGCTCGCGGATGTTCGCGGATCAGCACCCACTCCTCTTCCGAGAGGGCGCTNNTGGTCCGGGATGCCGAACTGACCGATGTCGCGCAGACGGGCCGCCTCACGGACATCGGCGACCTCCTGGCGAGACAGGCCGAGTTCCGCTGCAAGCGCCGCAGCCAGCCGGGCAACGGCGTCGGAGTGCTTCTCTTCGTAGCGCACGCCAGCGTCGGCGAGCTTCGCCATCATGGCCAGGTATCGGAGAGCCTGCTTGCGGCCGCTGGAGAAGCTCCCGTTGCCGTGGTTCTCGAATCTGACACAGCGGTTGCGGCCGCGGCGCTTGGCCAGGTCGACCGCCCATCGGGCCCTGTCTATCAGCGCGTCATTGTTCTGACCGTCCAACGGGTAGGTGGCGACCCCGACACTCATGGTGAGACTCCGTCCGCCGGCGTCGATCTTCGCCGACTCGACGGCTTCCCTGAGGGTCTCTGCCACCTCCAGGGCACGGGTGCCGCCGTCGTTGAGCACTAGGGCGAACTCATCGCCACCGAAACGGGCGCACAGATCGGTCGGCCGCGAGGCGCTCTCGATGAGCTGGCCGATCAAGCGCAGTGCCTCGTCCCCGTGCGGATGGCCGACCAGCCGGTTGAAGTCGGCCAGACGGTCGACGTCGCAGAGGACGAGAGAGAGCTCCCCGCCCGCTTCCTCGGCGCGCGATATCTGCTCTGCCAGGCCCTCATGGAGACGGCCATGGGTGTACAGCCCGCTGAGCAGGTCGGTAGCGGCGTCCGCCTCCGCCCGGCTCACCCGTTCAGAGTCGCCGGCCAGCAGCCTCGTCAGCGTCTGCGTCGCGTCACCCCGCAGACCGTCCTCCTCCGCCGTCTCGTAGGCCGGGAAGTCGACCGACACGGCGCCGACGATCTCCCCGTCGGGGCGCGTGAGGGGGGTGATGGCGCTGATCCAGACACCGTACTGGTCGGCCGACACGAGGCAGATGTCTGGCGTCTCGCCGGCCAGGACGCGGGGCAGCTCCACATCGCTCGCCAAGGCCTCCCCGAGAGGTGAGCGCTCTTCCTCGTCCTCCTCGGCGTCACAGACGATGATCTGGCCTGCACCACGACGCGCGACGGTGGTCATGTAGCGCACGCCCGGGTTCGCGTCGCGTACCGCGCACAGAATGCGAACGATCTCCGAGTAGGCCGGGTCGTCCTCGCTGCCGCTCTCCGCGAGGGCCACGTGCTCGTCCACGTCGATGAACGCTGCGGCCTGTGCGCCGATGGCGAGCCCCCGCTGCCTCACCGAGGTGATGTGCGCCAGCACTCGAGCGAAGGCATCCACCATCACCGGGTCGAACTGGCGGCCCTTGCAGCGCTCCAGTTCGGCAAGACAGTCGGTGAAGCTGCGACCGCGATGATACGGCCGGTCGAACGACATGGCGTCGTAGGAATCGACGACGCACATGGCACGGGCGATGAGCGGGATCTGTTCCCCGGTCAAGCCATCCGGGTAGCCACGCCCGTCGTAGCGTTCGTGGTGGTGGCGCACACCGAGCACCACATCGTCTGCGTACAGCGGTCTGATGATGTCGGCGCTGAGCGCCGGGTGCTGACGCATCAGCTCCCATTCGCGCTGGTTCAGCTTGCCGGCCTTGGTGAGGATGCGATCGGGGATGCCGATCTTGCCCACGTCATGGAGGAGGCCGGCAATGCGCAGGCACCGCACAGTGTCCGAAGGAAGTCCCAGCTCCGACGCCAACGCGACGGCTTGGCCGCTCACGTCGTCCGAATGCTTGCGGGTGTAGTGGTCCTTACCGTCCACCGCCGTGACCAGCCCGTCCAGCACGGTGAAGATGCCGCTTCCGTCGAGGCGTCCCTCGGCGATTTCTCCGTAGGTGACGCAATTGCCGCCCTGGCCTTTTGAGCGGTACATGTTCGCGTCGGCGGCAGCCAGTAGCTCGCCAACGTGCCGGCCGTCGAAGGGGTAGGTGGCGATCCCGCAGCTCATGCACAACGGCAGTTCGGACTCGCCGTCAGGACTCCACCCGAACTCATCGAGGGTCTGCTTGACCCTTTCGATGGTCTTGAGCGCGTTCCGCGCATCGGTGTCGGGCAACAGCGCCAGGAATTCATCTCCGCCGTACCGCCCGACGAAATCGCCCCGGCGAACCGATTTGTTGAGAACCGCCGCCACTTCCTGGAGCACCCCGTCTCCACTCGCGTGGCCATACGTGTCGTTGAAGAGCTTGAAGTTGTCAAGGTCCATCATCACCACGGCGAAGTGTCCACCCGAACGCTCGCATCTCGCCAGTTCCTTGTCGAGAAGGGCGTTGATGCCACGATGATTGAGGAGTCCCGTGACGGGATCGCGCTGGCTCAAGAATTTGGCGTCGTCATAGAGGCGAGCGTTCTCCAGAGCCACGCCGATGAGCGCGGCGAAGCCGTCGGCGAGCGCGGACTCCGCCTCTGTGAGGGGAGGGCGGCCTTTCTTGGTCCCAAGACAGAGCACGGCGAGCACTTCGCCCCGGAGCAGGACCGGCACGACAAGGGCGTTGGTGAAGACGTCGGCGCCCGCGCCAGCGTGTTGCGCGACCTCGCTGTGCGTCGGCCGCACCGAAGTTCTGCCGCTCACAGCCAGCTCCACCGCGGGAGAGGTCCGCACGATCCCCTTCAACTGAGCGCGGTTCTTGCGGGTAAGACCTTCGCTCGCCGCGATGCTAGAGCGGGGAGCCAAAGGAAGCGGCACGATGATCCCGCCATCGCACCCGGTGGTTTTGCAGGCCATCTGGATGCCCACGCGTTGGACTTCGGACACCGTGAGACAGTGACTGATGGCCACGGCGGCTTCGTTGAGCCTGGCGAGGTGCTCCTTCTCGGCGGCAAGCGCGTGCTCCCAGAGCTTGCGATCGGTGATGTCGACTGCGACGAAGACCGCGCCGAGCGACCTGCCGGCGCGATCGTGCACCAGCGAAACGGACACGCTGACGTCAACTGGGCTGTCCTTCCGTGATCTCCACAGCGTCTCGCGCTGCCGGACGCCTGCCTCCCCGACGCATCCTTCTACGAGATCTCGCCACAGCCGCGGTGATGCGAAGATCTCATCAAGAGAAAGGTCCAGCAGTTCAGCCTCGGCGTATCCGAGGAGTCTGGCCGCCGCGTGGTTGCTCATCTCCACCCTGCCCTCCATGCTGGTGACAAGCACGGCTCCCTGCATCGTCGCGAGTATCTGTCCGGCCGCGAAGGCGGGCGTCATGTAGACAACGCGGTATCGCTTCTCCAGCAGGAAGATCAGGCCGAGGAACGCGAGCACCGCAACGTACCCGAAGGGATACAGAGGCACTCCGAGCTTCGCGGGAAAGTCCACCCCGGCCACCGACATCACCAGCAGGGCCAGAAGGGACATGCGGATGCGGCGGTGGAAAGAGCTCCCTTTGGGCGTTTGGCGAAGCTTACCCTGGAGAAGTATCACTCCGAGGACGACCATGGCGGCGTAGTAGCCTACGAACCAGAGGCCGGCAGCGGCGTAGGTGGGATAGTAGCCCCACCACTGCCTCTGGACGCCGGAGACCAACAGCTGGGTACCGTTGGCTAAGCCCACAAACACGACCGCCGCTATCACCGCCGCCCATACGAGGATCCTCAGACGCTGGTACAAGCGAAGCGCCACCGTAGCGTACAGGCAGAGGGCCGCCGGCAGCAACGGTACTCCGATGTAGGCAAGTCTCGTCCAAAGCAACCCGGTCTGCGCATCGGTGGAGCAGTAGGCCACGGCCGATGCCCCGAGCCAGACGCTGATCGTAGCGGTGACCAAGCACAGGGCCCCGCCCACTCGTGAGGTCCATTCCCGGCGCAGCACCAACAGCCCGACCACCAGGCTGCAAAGAGCGGTGAGGGCGGGTGGCAGGGCCAGCCAGTTGAAGGCGTAGTGACTCACGTGCACCGACTCAAGCTATGACCCACGAGTGCCGTGTCCAACCTTGCCAATTGGGAGCCCCCCTCACCACCGGAACGTCGTGCTGAGCGACAGTTCCGTTTGTATCGACGCGGGCGATGCTCTGCTTTAGCTTTGGGAAGCTTTTTGGTGATACCGTTCTCGTGCAAGACCATGTGCGACCCGGCGGACTATCCTGGCTTTCTCGAAAGGAGAGCGACATGGGCATCCTGGACGCTGTTGAAGGCTTCGCAGGGGGACAGGCAAGCGGCGCGCTGGCAGGCCTGGGCGGCAAGGACCTCGGGGGCATGGTGAACGGCCTCATCGGTCAGGGAGGCTCGCAGCTTCCTGGTCTGCTCGAGAAGATGCATGCCGGAGGGCTGGGGAACGTGGCCCAATCATGGGTGGGCAAAGGGGCCAATCTGCCCATCAGCGAACAACAGGTGAAAGCCATTCTCGGTTCGGACGCGGTGGCGGGGATAGCTTCCAAGTTGGGCGTCACACCGGATGCCGCGGCAGCCAAGCTCGCAGGCGTGTTGCCTGAGGTAATCGACAAGCTGACTCCGGACGGCGTGGTGCCCGACCCACAGGCGTTGTCCCAGAAGGTGATGGGGCTGCTGAAGCTCTAGGAGGCTCCTGAAGAACGAAGCCACGGCCTCCAGAACGCGCTGGCCGGCGCGATACTATGTCCTCTGTCGCGCACCTGCTAGGCAGCGGTCAGGGTTCGGACAGGAGCCGCGGTTACCAATTCCAGCCTGGAGGACCATTCCGACACGTCGCCGAACGTGGCTCCGGCCTCCGCGAGCGTGACGAGTTCGGGGGAGTCGGGGTCACGCAGCGCCCTGGCCGGTACGTCGCTTCTCAACACTCGGCCGCACTGATAAACGATAAGGCGGTCCGAGTGGCTGCGGGCGTCGACCGGATCGTGGGTGACCACGACTATCGGTATCTGCATATTCTCGCGTATCTCGGCGATGAGCTCCCAGAGTTCGATCTTGAGCGGAAGATCAAGGGCGGAGAAGGGCTCGTCCAACAGCAGCGCATTGGGCCTGCCGGCCAGTGCTCTCGCGAGGGCCACTCGTTGCCGCTGCCCGCCGGAGATCTCTCGAGGAAGCCGTTTGGCAAGGCCTTCCAGATGGAAGCGGGTGATGAACTCGTCCGCTCGCTCGAGCCGCTCCGCCTTCTTCAGGCTACTCAGACCATAGGTGATGTTCTGGAGAACGCTCAGATGCGGGAAGAGAGCTAGGTCCTGGAACACAAACCCGAGCCGGCGCTCCTGCGGAGGAGTCCACTGCCGCGTTTGGCTGTCGAATACGACGTCCCCGTCAAGTGCCACGCGGCCCGAGTCCGGCCTCACCAATCCCGCGATCATGCGCAACGTCAGCGACTTGCCCGAGCCGGAGAAACCGAACAACACGGCGAGCTCGTTGCCGACACGCCAGGACACTTCCAGGTCGAAACCGGGAAACGTCTTCACGAGCTGCACCTCAAGCCGAGGTTCTTTGGTCACCGTCCGTCGGTCCTTCCGCGCGATGTCAGTCGACGGCGATCATAACGTTGCTGGCCTTGATCACCGCGTAAGCATCGACACCTTCGGCGAGACCGAGCGTCTCGGCGGATTGCCTGGTGATGATGGCGACCACCTGCGTCCCCTCGGCCAACTCAAGCACGATCTCCGAGTTGACGGCGCCGTGAGTCACCTTCACCACCTTGGCTTTGAGAATGTTCCTCGCGCTCAGTTTCATGAGGGGCTCCTACTGCGCACGCTCTGTGTTCCACCGTCGGCCACGCATCATTGTACTCTCTGAAATACTACGCTAGCGTTATCTCCCGTTTGATACAAGCATCTCACCTCAGGAGGACTACTAGCTTGACTGGGTGGTGGATCCCTGTTGCAGCGCTAGGAGTGCCAGGAAGGTCATNNAAGGTCTCTGCCCCGACCTTCCATACGCCATCCTGCAGTATCGCTTTCCCCGTCTGGTGGGGGAAAGCCGCTTTGCCCCCGACGAGGATCGAGAACTCGACCGCTGCCGTGGTGGACGAGGTGATGGTGACCGAGGAAATGGTTATCGACACCGTCTTCCCCAGCGGCAAGGTGGCTTGAGCCTCAAGCTCCTTTGCATACTGCTGGCCATTCTCGAGCAGCCCGGTCTTGTCCGCGACGGGTCGGGTGCCGTCGAAGAACTTCACGTAGTTGACGGCGATGGTGTCTGCGCCAGCGGGGGTAGGAAGGGCAGGGAGGGAGACCGAAGTCGTTGGCGCATATGTCGTGCTGCTCGGCGATCCTCCGCAGCCCACTCCCAGCATTGTGAGAGCCAACACGAGCACGCCCAGTAGCACGAGTCTGACCCGACCTCGCCTCATGACCCACATCCCGCATCAACCTCCTCTTAGCCGGCCTTGTGGCCATTCTCGCTGCCGGCAATGATAGCGGAAGAGGAGTCGTTATACTTGCTAGAGGATAATCGCGACGTTATACTGGCGCGAGGATAACCATCGCTTCCAGAGGAGCTCCAATGCGCACAAGACTATTCAAGTACCCTATCCCATCGCTCATCATCACAGCGTTGCTTGCCATTCTCATTCTCGGCCTAGCCGCCTCGACAAGCATCGCCCTCGCCGTTGGCTTCCCGGACGTTCCCACCTCCAACCCCTACAGCACGGCTATCAACGACCTGGCCGCCAAGAGCATCATCGGTGGATATACCAACGGCGACTTCGGCCCCGGCAACCCAGTCATCAGGCAGCAGTTCGCCAAGATGATCGACCTTTCCCTGGGACTGTCGGTGCAGGAAAGCGACTTCCCGAACCCGGCGGCGCCCTTCGTTGACCTGGGCCCCGACAACACGTCCAGTCTCTATCCCCACGAGTATGTGGCTGTTGCCGCCCTCAATGGCCTCACCAAGGGCACGGACTCCACTCATTTCTCACCCCTCAGCTTCATCACCCGTTCCCAGGTGCTCAGCATGGTGGAGCGAGCTGGGGGCTCGGGCAGTACTCCGGCCGGCTGGACATCCACGGGTAACGCTACCCGCGGTGAGGTCGCCTGGATGCTCTACACTCTGCAGAGCGAGCCAAAGGTGGAGCTGCAGGTATCGGGCGCGTCGAGCCTCAAGGCAGCCTTCACCGAGATAGGCGCGGCGTTCGACAAGTCGCACCACTCGAAGATCACCTTCAACTTCGATGCCTCGGGCACCCTGCAGAAACAGATCGAGGCCGGCGCTCCGGTGGATGTCTTTGCCTCGGCGGCTCTGAAGCAAGTCAACGCGTTGCGTGACGAGAACCTTGTCGACGCGGCTTCGATCGAGAACTTCGCCAGCAACGAGATCTGCCTGGTGGTGCCGGCCAACTCAACGTTGGGGATTACGAGCTTCCTGGACCTAACCAAATCGAGTGTGAAGAAGGTAGGCTACGGCGACCCCGCGGTCGCGCCCCACGGAGTGGCGGCAGAAGAGATTCTCCACTCGCTCGGCATCTTCGATCAAGTCAAGCCCAAGGTGGTGTGCGCCGCCAACGTCACGCAGGCTCTGCAGTACGTGACCTCTGGTGAAGTGGACGCGGGCATCATCTTCACCACCGAGGCGTATACCGCTGGCGACAAGATCAAGATCGTGGCTACGTCCGACCCCAGTTGGCACAGCAAGATCGTCTATCCCGCCGCGGTTGTCAGCGCGAGCAAGCACAAGGCTCTGGCCCAGACGTTTGTTGACTACATCGCTGGCCCTGTCGGCCAGTCGATCCTACAGAAATATGGGTTCCTGAAAGCTAGCTAGAGACGGCGGGTCCACACCGGAAGCGGGGAAGAGGGCAACGGATCGGATGGTAGTTGCTCTTTTCCCCGCTTGTTCTGTCGGTCATGGGAGGTAGGTCCTCGTGAGCGTGCTCTTTCCGTTGCGCCTCTCTTTGCAGGTCGCAGCCTGCGCCACTGCGATCACGTTGCTCGTGGGCATTCCCCTTGCCTACTTGCTCGCACGGAAGCGTTTCAGAGGAAAGGACATCCTTGCCTTGCTCCTGACCTTGCCCATGGTGCTTCCACCGACGGTAACGGGCTATTTGTTGTTGCTCCTGCTAGGCAAGTACTATCCGCTCGGCAGGTTGTTCCATGCCATCACAGGACACGAACTCGGCATCATCTTCACCTGGTACGCTGCCGTGATCGCTTCCTTTGTCGTCTCCTTCCCGCTTATGTTGATCACTGCCCGCGCGTCGATGGAGGATGTCGACCAGGAGCTCATCAACGCCTCGTACGTGTTGGGCCGGTCCGAGTTCCAGACCGTGTCGCGAGTAGTCATCCCTCTCTCCGGACGCGGAATCATCGCCGGCGCCACTCTGGCGTTTGCCCGAGCAATGGGTGAGTTCGGGGCAACGATCATGGTCGCGGGGAACGTGCCCGGGAAGACCACCACTATGCCCATGGCCATCTACTTCCAGACAATGGGACAGGGTTACAGGTCGTCTCTGTGGATGGTGCTTCTGTTCGTCCTTGTCGCGGGGGTCGTGATGTACGTCTCCACTCGGATGGGCAGGAGGGCCGTGAAGTCGTGAGCCTACACCCGCCGATCATTCCCGTCGCCTATCGTTTGCCTGATGATGAGATCGACCGGTTCCTCCGAGAGGACTGCCCGTACGGTGATCTCACCACGATCCTACTGGGCATTGCCGACGCGCCGGGTCGCATCGTCTTCGCTACCCGCCACGACACGGTTGTTTGTTGCACGGAGGAGGCCGCGCGTCTTTTCGAGAAGGTTGGGTGCACGATAGAGCTTTGCCGGCCCAGCGGGACCGTGCTTGGGAAAGATCAGCCGTTCCTCGAGGCCAGCGGCCCGGCCGGATCGCTCCACATGGGCTGGAAGGTCGCGCTGAACCTGCTGGAGTTTGCCTCGGGGATAGCGACCCGTACTCACGACCTCATCCGAGAGGCTCGGATCGGGAACGCGCGGGTCGAGGTGGTGGCCACTCGCAAGATCTTCCCGGGCACCAAGACTGTCGCGACCAAGGCGGTCTACGCCGGGGGCGGGCTGCCACATCGACTGGGACTGTCCGAGAGCGTGCTGGTCTTCGCGCAGCACGTGGCCTTCCTAGAGGACGCCGCGGATCTCTGGCTTCGCTTGCCCGCGATCAAGGACTGGGCGAGAGAGAAGAAGATCGCAGTCGAGGTCACTGAGATAACCGAAGCCCTGGCGGCCGCCCGTGCCGGAGCCGACATGGTGCAGGTGGACAAGCTTAGCCCGACGGAACTCCGGCCACTCGTGCAAGCGCTCCGAGAGGACGCCCCGACCGTGCTCATCGCTGCCGCGGGCGGCATCAACGAGCAGAACGCGTCCGCCTACGCAGCGACGGGAGTCGATCTGCTGGTGACCTCGGCTGTGTACTGGGGCAAGCCCGCGGACATTTCCGTCACCATGACGGCCGCCAGGTAGGGGCCGCCTCCGAGGTGCCTTTCGGCTCGATCAGGCAGCCGGCATCACGGTGGGCACTTCGCGCAGACCGACCTGAACTGCATGGTGCTCAGATAGCGATCGCCCCGGTCGGGGAGGATGACCACGATGGCGCCGTGGTGGATCGTCTTGGCCAGACGCAGCGCGACCGCCACGGACGCGCCCGCCGAAGTGCCCACGAACAGACCTTCTTTGGTGGCAAGCAGCTTGGTGGTCTCGAACGCTTCGCCGTCTTCCACCATCTCCTTGCGATCCAGCTGCTCAGGATGGTAGATGCCCGGGACCATCGACTCGGTCATGTTCTTCAGGCCCTGGATGGTGTGGCCCATCGCCGGCTCCACGCCGACTATCTTCGCCCCCGGCTTGACCGACTTCAGGTACTTCCCGACACCCATCAGCGTGCCGGACGTCCCCATGCCCGCGACGAAGTAATCAACCTCCCCGTTTGTCTGGCGGTAGATCTCGGGTCCCGTGGTCTCGAAGTGGGCAAGCACGTTGGCCTCGTTGTCGTACTGGTTGGGCATGTAGTACTTGCCTGGATGCTGCTGCATGAGAGCTTGCGCGTACCGGATGGCACCGTCGATGTTCTCCTTGGCCGCGGTGAGAAACACGTGGGAGCCGAGCCCTTCGAGGATGAGGCGCCGCTCGGTGCTGACGCACTCAGGCATGCAGAGATGCACCTCGTAGCCTTTGGCCGCCCCGATCATGGCTATGGCGATGCCGGTGTTGCCGGAGGTCGGCTCGAGAATGGTCTTGTCCTTAGTGAGCTCGCCACTCTCCTCAGCTTTGGTGATCATGTAGAGAGCCGGCCGGTCCTTGACGGAGCCCCCAGGGTTGCACCCTTCCAGCTTGCAGAGGACCTTGACGGCGGGGTTGGCGTTGAGATTCGCGAGCTCGACGAGGGGGGTGTTGCCTATGGCTTGCAGCAGATTCATGACGCGTCTCCGAGGAGGGGATAGACGCCGTCGATTCTAGCAGGCCGCTGCTCCGATGGCTGCCAGCACGTGTTCGGCAAGTTGCTGCGCTCCCTTCGTCGGCACGTCCTTGTAGGTGACTTGCTTGCCGACGTTCTCCTCGATGCGCCGCGCCAACTCCCGCGCCGGCGTGTTTCGCAGCACCAGCTCCACCCCTGCGCCCAGGCGGCGTTGCCGTGGCGCGACGTGCAGCAACTGCTCGCAGTGATTCTCCAGGGGGAAGTAGAGAAAGGGCCGCTTGAGAGCCGTGAGCTCGAGCGTGGTCGTGGCGCCGGCCTGGACGATGGCGAGGTCGCAGGCCGCGAAGTGCTCGTAGAGCTTGGGGACGTATCCGAGCACCTCCACCCCCTCGGGTACTGTCGCACCCGTCAACTGCATGCGCGGCCCACAGACCACACGCATGCGCAGACCGTCCACGGCTTCTCTGGCTGCCGGAAATGCATCCAGGCAGCGTCTGACCAAGTCCTCACCGACCGCCGTGCCGCCAACGGAAACCACCACCGTGGGCTCCGGCCCGTAGCCTAGACGAGCCCGCACCGCCGCCCGCTCGGCTGGTCCGATGTAGACGGCCGGGTCGAAATCGAGGACGTGATCGACGATGAGGGCATAGCGTTCCGCCCAGGCCCTGCGGCTGGGGCCGAACGGCACGAAAGGACGGAGCGGAATGTCCTCGCGCTCGCCAATAAAGACGGGCTGCAGCCGCCCCTTCGGATCGGTGCTCCAGACGCGGTTGAACCCCAGGACGATCAACCGATCCAGGGGACTGCGGCTGGTGGCGTCCAAACCCAGGAAGTCGTACAGCACGAACACGGGGAAGGTGGGAGGGCTCTCGCTTCGCAGCACTTGCATGGCGACGTCGTAGGTCTCATCGCCGATAAAGAGATCGTATCCGCCCGCCTTCATCGCGTCCAGGCAGATGCGGCCGTTGGCCGCCCACTGTTTGCGGAAGCCGAATGCCCATCGGTTGATGTCCAACCCCCCGCGTGCGGCTATTCCTTCGGCCGCACGGGTTGGGTCAAGGAGCTGATCGGCCTCGGCAAGCACGCGTTCCCCTCGTTCGCGCAGGTACTCCTTGGCTGGGGGAGTCGCCAGCCAATCGATGGTGACATCGGGCCTCAGATCGCGGAGCGCGGCGGCGATAGCGGTGTCGCGGGTGACGTGTCCCAGCCCGATCGACCCGCTCACAAAGAGAATCCGGCTCATGGCTCCTCCTTCGGCGAGTGCTGCTTCATCCAGCCTAGTGCATCGCGCTCACCAAGGAAAGGGCGTCTGTGCTCCTACCGTGCGAGCTCGCCTCTGCGAGAGCCTAGGGGCGGTAGAATGTCCGCGACTGTTCAAATCCGCTAGGGGGGAATCCCACCGATGGCTATCACGGACATACTCGCGCGCAATGCCTCGCTCTATGGAGACGAGGTCTGCTTGGTCGAGGTCAATCCAGGGCTGGAACAGAAACGCGAAGTGACCTGGCGCGAGTACGAGCTCATGGAGACCAACCCCTTCGAACATTCCCGCAGAGAGATGACCTGGCGGCAGTTCGACGACGCCGCCAACCGCTTCGCCAACCTGCTGCTGCAGCGAGGGGTGGGCAAGGGAGACAAGGTCGCCATCCTTCTCATGAATTGCCTGGAGTGGCTGCCCATCTACTTCGGCGTCCTCAAGACCCAGGCGTTGGCGGTGCCGATGAACTACCGCTACACTTCCGAGGAGATCGAGTACTGCCTCAAGCTATCGGATGCGAAAGCCCTGGTGTTCGGGCCCGAGTTCATCGGGAGGATAGAGGCGGTGATCGACCGCCTCCACGCAGTCGACCCGCGGTTCTTCGTGGGCGCCGATTGTCCAACCTTCGCCGAAAGCTATCGCGAACTGACCTCTGACTGTCCGGCCGACGCTCCGGGTCTCGAGATCCGGGACGAAGACGACGCGGCTATCTACTTCTCCTCAGGGACCACCGGCTTTCCCAAAGCGATACTGCACGACCACCGCGGCATCNNCTGTGCATCGCCCCGCTCTACCACACCGGCGGCAAGATGCACTACTTTGGCAGCCTGGTGGTGGGGAGCAAGGGCGTGCTGTTGCGCGGAACCAAGCCGGAATGGATTCTGAGAGCCATCTCCGACGAGAAGGTCACCATAGTCTGGCTCCTCGTCCCCTGGGCGCAGGACATCCTCGAAGTGCTCGAACGTGGTGACGTGAAGTTGGAGGACTACCAGCTCGACCAGTTGAGGCTGATGCATATGGGGGCCCAGCCAGTTCCGCCCAGCCTCGTGCACCGATGGAAGCAGCACTTCCCCCACCATGACTACGACACCGACTACGGTCTCACCGAATCGGTGGGCCCGGGCTGCGTGCACCTCGGCGTCGAGAACGAGCACAAAGTAGGCGCCATCGGCCTTGCGGGCCACCAGTGGGAGACGACCATCGTCGACGAGTCGGGCGCCGTGGTGACGCCGGGAACCGTCGGCGAGCTGGCCGTCAAAGGTCCGGGCGTTATGAAGTGCTACTACAAGGATCCCGAGGCGACGGCGGCCGTGCTCAAAGACGGTTGGCTGTTGACGGGCGACATGGCGCGCACCGACGAGGAAGGCTTCATCTATCTGGTCGATCGTAAGAAGGATGTCATCATCACCGGCGGCGAGAACATCTACCCGGTGCAGGTGGAGGACTTCCTCCACACGTGCGAAGCCATCAAGGACGTGGCCGTCATCGGGCTACCCGACGAGCGCCTGGGTGAGATAGCCGGAGCGATAATCCAGCTCAAGCGCGGCCACCATTGCACCGAGGCTGAGATTCTGGAGTTCTGCTCGGCCCTGCCGCGTTACAAGCGTCCGCGCAAGATCATGTTCGACGCGGTGCCCCGCAACGCCACCGGCAAGATCGATAAACCCGCTCTTCGCCGGAAGTACTGCGTCGATCACCTGGTGGAGGCCCAGACCGAAAACTAGCAGGCTGCCGAAGAATGACGCCGCCGTCCGAGCGCGATGGAAAGCGCCGGTCAGTAGACCCAGGGAACGATCCTCCGAGGCACTTCTCGCGCGTACTCGGTCCAGAGCTCCCCGTACTTGGCGGCGCAGCGCCGTTCGTCGGCACGCTCCCGCGGCACCAGTAGGACCACGTAGTAGAGCGGATAGAGCCACACCTCCCAGACACCCGGGTAGCCGAGCACCAGGGTGAGTCCCGTCGCCATCAGGATCTCACCCAGGTAGTTGACGTGGCGGGACACCGCCCAGAAACCGCTGTTGAGCAGAGCGTTCTTGCCGTCGCCGAGCGTTCTCGGTTCGATCACCCCAAGGAAGGCCTGTTCCGGGCGGGTCTTGAAGAAGTACTTCTGCATGTTGGCGCCGCGCGCCAGCGTCCAACCGATGTAGAAGACGAGCGCGAAGATGATCAGGAGCCACGGGGGCACTCCGGGGTTTGGCCGGTCGACAGTGGCCCACAGTCCGACGGCGTAGAAGTAGGGATAGAAGGTGAAGCAGCCCCAGATGAGCTTGAACCCTACCTGCTCGGCGAAGATGTCGTACGTATAGAGGTGCACGTTCTCAAACACCAGGTAGTCGATGATGAACCACATGAAGAGAGCGCAGTAGAGCACCGCGCCGGGCGATATGGTCCCCCCGAACTCGAGGACGTGATGCGCCAGGAACGAGAGCAAGTTGAGCGCCAACATGGCCGCTCCGATCAAGTACAGGTACATCTTGGCGTCCACCCTGGCGCCGATGAACTGCCGGTTGAGCCGGCGCCCGAAGTAGAGGTCGGCCAGGAACGAGCGTCCGGTGCGCGGCGCGGGCAAGACCATGGTCAGAGAAGCGAGCAGCCCGAGGACCGCTGAGCCCGCCAGTCCCGACCAGCGGTGCATGTAGAACCAATCCCAAGCGAAAACGTGGGTGCGGGCAGTGACCACCCACAGGATGATCAGCGCCACCAGCACCAGAGGGCCGTTGAGCCGGTACTCGAGAGGCTTGCCGCTCCGCTCATCGCGAACATACCCCACGACTTTTCGCGCCGGCAGCGCCAAATGGAGCCCCAGGATGAGCGCGTAGATGACCCACGGGGCGAAGAAACCCGCAACGAACTCGATCATGACTCTCCCCTGGAACTCGCACCGGGACCGGTGGTCTCTTTTGCCTGGACCAGATCGCTTGTAGAGCCCCCCATCATGTTGATGGCCGTCCTCCGCGGCAGCAGCCTGGTCATGACCACATCGGCTACGCGGTTCACCAATCCCGGAATCACTACCGGCCTCCGGCCGAGCGCGCGAAGAGCTCTCTCGGCCACTTGCTCGGGATCGAGAGTACCGGGAGCGTCCCTGTCGGCGGCCTGCGCGTATCCGGGGGTGCGGACGGCCCCGGCGCAACAGACCAGCACGTCGATGTTCCGCCCTTTGAGCTCGTACCACAGCCCCTGAGCAAGCACCCGGTTGAACGCCTTGCTCGCGGCGTAGGTCGCGACCCTCGGCGCGCCCGTGTTGCCCGCCAGCGACGACATGAGAACCACCCCGCCCCGGCCCCGGGCAGCCATACTGGGCAGCAACCCGCGAAGGAGGGCGACGGGGCCGCGCACGTTCACATCCACGACCTTGAGTATGTCGTCGAGTGGCAGGTCGGTGAACTCGCCTATGGGGGAATGGGCCGCGTTGTAGATGATCAGGCCTAGGTCGACCTCCGAGCAGGCGGTCTGGAGGGTCTCCAGGAACTTCAGGTCGCCGAGATCGCCTTCGACACACCGTGTTTCGATGCGGGACTCCCCGCGCAGTTCGTCCGCGAGCTTCTCCAGAGGTCCGCTGCGCCGGGCGACGAGCAAGAGGTTGAGGCCTCGCTGCGCCAGCCCACGTGCATAGGCTGCCCCGATCCCCTCCGAGGCGCCGGCCACCAGAGCCCAGGGGCCGTACCTCGCCCCAAACGAGCCGCGGCGCGCTCTCCTCGTGCTTGTGGCGGCACTCACGCCCCCGACCCTCATCCGAACCTAACGCAGCGCATCGACATCGACGCCATCTCGATACCCGCGTGGGGGAAGGTGACTTCGTCCGCATCGGTGCGCATGGCCGCGGGATAGAGCAGCGGCAGATAGTGATCGTTGGTGGGCACCGACAGGCGAGCCACCGTGCCCGCGGAATCATAGTGGACGAGTGATTCCCTGTCGCCCCGGAGGAGAGCGTCGGCCACCCAGGCGTCGAACTCCGTGGCCCAGGGATGGGCGGGTGGATCCGGCTCCCAGCGCGCGCCGGCAAAGCTGTGGACTATGTTCCCGCTCCCGACCACGAGCACGCCGCGGTCGCGAAGGGGTAAGAGCCGGGCGCCGAGATCCCAGTGCTCCTGGGGCGCGGCGCCCAGGTCGAGCGAGAGCTCGAAAGTAGGTATGTCTGCCGCGGGCCACATGTGCCGCAGCACCAGCCAGGACGCGTGGTCAAGACCCCAGCCGTCGTCGAGCGCGGCCTCGGGAAGCAACTCACGTACAAGCTGGGCCTGGCCGGGTGCACCCGGCGCGGGATACTGGATGGCGTAGAGCGCTTCCGGGAAGCCGGAAAAGTCATGGATGGTTCGGGGCGTCTCGGCGCTGAGCACACGGGTGCCCCAAGTGAGCCAGTGAGCCGACACTACCATGATGGCGTCGGGCCGCGGCAGCTCGGCGGCAAGCCGGCCGAGCGCGCGCGTGAACTCGTTGTCGGCGATGGCATTCATGGGATTGCCGTGCGCCAGGAAGAGCGCCGGCATGCGGGTCCCGCTACCGCTCGTGGTCATAGTGCCTCCTTGTCGCCTGTGCCCATGATAGGGGTAGCGGCCGCTCGGCGCGAGAGCTCCTCGACATCATGGTCGATCGGGCGGAGTGTAGCAGTCGCCTCGTTTGGGCAAGTATGACATCGACATGAATACCCAATACCATCGGCTTGCGGGTATCCGGGCGGCGGCGGGAGAGGTTGCGAGACTGCGCACCGTGCCCGCGCCCGACGTCACCGTGGGCTCGACGACCATCACGCCCTTCGAGCGCGTTCTTGCCCTGCGCCTCGGCCCTACCGTCGTCGTGAGAAGAAGACCGTGGGCGGTCGCCGTCTCGGAGGCGGACCGGGTGTCGCGGCATCATATCCCCGATGTGACCCGGATGGCCCAGGCCGGCATCATCTTCGCGGCCCTGCTCGGCTTCTGGGCTCTCCTCAAGGAACACAGAAGACAACAGGAGGCATAGCCATGGACCTGGACCCCGATCAGTTTCTGCAGAACCTACAGAAGGAGTCCGAAGCAAGGGCGGCGACGCTGCAGAAGCTCTATTCCGCGGCCGATTCCGCCAAGGTCTTCGGACAACCGGTCGTCTCCGGCGCGTACACAGTCATAACCGCGGCTGAAGTCGCCGGAGGCGGAGGATTCGGCTCCGGCATGGGATTCGGGAAGCCACCGCACAAGAGGATGAGCGTCGAGTCGCGCGACGAAGAAGGGGCGGGCGAATCCGCGGCCCCGCGGGGAACCGGGGGAGGAGGAGGCGGAGGAGGCGGCGGCGGTTCGATGGGGAGGCCGGTGGCTGCTATCGTCATCGGCCCCGAAGGGGTGGACGTCAAGCCGATACTCGATGTCAGCAAGGTGGGACTCACCGCGGTAGCGGCCTTGAGCGGCATCGCCCTGTTCGGCCTCAAGATCCTGAAGAAGCGGCTTTGACTGCGGCCACCGAGCCGTCTCCCGCCGCCGCGCCCAGGGCGACGCCCGGGGCGACCTCTTAACCTCCTCTTCACAAAGGTGCGCTAGAATCGAACCTCCGCTCTAGACACACGAGGAGACTGCTGTGAGAAAGAAGCTCTTGGCCGGCGCGATGGGTGTCGCCTTTGTCCTGGCTCTTGTCCTGTTGGCCGGCTGTGGCTCCAGCACCACTCTGCCGGCGAATGTGACTGCCAGGGTGGGCAAGGTCGACATCACTCAAACCCAGTTCGACACTGAGATGGCCATCTTCAAGGGCATCTACTCCAGCCAGGCCCCCGACCAGAAGACGAACCCCGCCGAGTACAAGAACTTCGAGGCCTCCGTGCTCGAGCAGATGGTCACCTACCAGGTGGCCAAGCAGAAGGCACCCAGCCTCAATGTCACTCTAACCGACAAAGAGGTCCAGGACCATATCGCCGCGCTGAAGAAGACCTCGTTCGGTGACGACCAGGCCAAGTTCGACGCTGCCCTCAAATCAAGCAACCTCACACTCGAGCAAGTGCAGACCTATTACCAACAGCTGATGCTCATTCAGAAGGTATATGTCGAGGTCACCAAAGCGGTCACGGTCCCGGACGCGGACGTGAGCGCCTACTATGACGCCCACAAGGCGTCCTTCTTCCAGAACGAGACCCGGGCGGTGCGACACATCTTGATCGCCCCGACGACTCCCAGTTCCTCAGCCTCGAGTTCCGCCTCTTCCACGACGACCGTCGCGCCTGACCCTGCCCAGTGGGCCGCCGCTCTCTCCAAGGCCCAGAAGGTGAGACAAGATCTCGTGGCCGGCGCCGACTGGCAGACGGAAGCCGCACAGTACTCCGATGACGCGGGTACCAAGAGCAAAGGCGGGGATCTGGGGACCTTCGCCAAGGGACAGATGGTCGCCGAGTTCGACGATGCCGCCTTCAGCCTGGCGGTGAATGAGATCTCACAGCCCATCAAGACGGTCTACGGCTACCACATCATTCAGGTCACGGCCATAAACCCCGGCAAACAGCAGACCCTGGCCGACGCCAAGGCCAGCATCCAGACCACCCTTCTCAGCGACAAGAAAAAGGCGCCCTGGATAGACTGGCTGGCAAAGGCCAAGGTCGAGCTCAAAGTCCTCATCGCTAAGGGCATGGAGCTCACGACTACTACCACGGTTTCACAGCCCACGACTTCAGCGCCCGCGACTTCAGCGCCCGCGACTTCCGGTTCGACGTCGACGGTGGCGCCTGCGGCCGGCGAGACCACGACTACGAAACCCTAGCGGCCGATCATGCAACTCGCAGGTTCCAAGGAGCCCGGCGCCGCCGCTCGTGTTCTAATCCTCTTTTCCGATATCGGCGAGGGGCACGCGGCTACCGCCCAGGCGCTCGCCGCGGACATCGCCGCCGTGCGACCGGAGACCGAGGTCGTGCTGGTGAACGGGCTGGCGCACGTGGGTTGGTTCCTCCGCTTTCTCCAGAGGGACATGTACCGAGCCCAATTGGCCCACTTTCCCTGGCTCTACGGCTTCTGGTATAGAGTCTTCGACTTCTTCCGCCTACCCCGCGCCCTCGGGGCGTTGGCCATCTGTTCGCTTGGGTGGCGCCCCATTCGCCGCCTGGTCTTGGCTCACGCACCGGATGTCGTGGTTTCCACGGACCCGCGCTTGACTGTCATACTCGGCCACCTGCGATTGCGCAGAAAGATCGAGACGCCGGTATGCGCATCGCTGACCGACTTCGGCGGGCTCAAGTTCTGGGTGCACCCGGGTGTGGACGTGCATCTTGTCCCCCATCGCGGCCTGCTGCCCGAGCTCGAGCGACTCGTGGGGAAAGGAAGCGGCCGGCTGATCCGGCCTCCGGTCCACCCCCGCTTCTACGATGCCCTGGGTAGAGCGGAAGCGCGGGAGTTCCTCGCACTCCCCGAGCGTGTTCCCGTCGTACTTCTCTCCGGCGGCGGCTGGGGGGCCGGAGATCTGCGAGGAGCGCTTGTCGCAGCCTTGGCGCTGCCTGATGCCCACGTGGTCTGCGTCTGTGGACACAACCAGAGCTGTCAGGCGGAGCTGCAGAACCTGGTGTCGAGTTGGGACCAGGCGGCCGGCCGGGTGCGCGTGCTGGGTTTCAGCAGCGAGATGAGCGAACTGCTGGCTGCCGCCGATGTCCTCGTCCATTCCACCGGTGGGGTCACGTGCTTGGAGGCGTCCGTCCGGCGCTGCCCCGTGATCATCTATGGGGCTCCGCAGGGCCATGTGCGAAATGTGGCCCGCGCGATGGCCGAACTTCGGGAAGCGGCGGTGGCGTACTCGTCCGAGGAGCTCACTCTACTCCTCAGGGAGGCGGCGGCCGGCGAGGGCGTGCTCGGCGAAGATACACGCCATCATCCGGAAGCCGGGAAGGTGATTCTCCACGCCCGCCCCAGAGCTAGTTCTTGGGGCCAGGTTGTCCCGTGGCTGGCCTTGAGCAAGGGAGCGACCCATACGGCGGCGCCGGAGTTGCTGGAGGAGGAGTTCGTGTTCGCCGAGAAGGGGTAGCCGGGGTTGAACGGGCGAGACGCCCTCCTCATGGCTTCCGGCTGCACCGCCGCTCTGGCCGGTTTGGGTCTTCCCGCGCTCGCTCCAGTGTGGTCGATCGGTAGGTCGTTGTTGGGGTTGGCCGACCACGTGGCCGACTCCCAGACGGTCGCCCTCACGTTCGACGACGGCCCTCATGCGGAGGGAACTCCACGCGTGCTTGACTTCCTGTCCGAAAGGCGACTGCGGGCGACGTTCTTTCTCGTGGGGGAGCAGGTAGTGCGAAGACCCGGCCTGGCGTCCGAGATAGCCTCGCGCGGGCATGAGATAGGTCTGCACGGCTACGAACACCGGACGCTCTTGCGACTCAACGGGCGCGAGCTGAGCGAAGACCTGAAGCGAGCGGTCCACGTCATCTCGTCGGCAACCGGGAAGGTTCCCGATCTGTATCGCCCGCCCCGCGGCATCTTCACCTATCGGGGGCTGCGGGTGGTTCACCACCTGGGGTGGCACCCGGTACTGTGGGCCGCCGATGGCCGCGACTGGAGGAGCTCCGCCACCCCGGACTCGATCTGTGGCCGGATTGCCGAAAGACTGCGGGGTGGAGAGGTGATCCTCCTGCACGATTCCGACTACTACGGCTCTCTGGGTTCGTGGCAGAACACGGTTGCGGCCCTGCCGCTCATCATCAGCGCCCTTGAGGCCAAGGGCTGGGCGGCCATCCCAGTGACCTCGACCTCCAGGCTCGTCGAGAGGCGGCTGAGTATCCGCACGCGATTCGGGGAACAAGAATAGCTGTTGTCGCGCGCCGATTTCCGCGGCTGAAAGGAGCCGGCCATGGCCGTACGCGAAGTCCGGTTCACGTCTTCCAGTCGCCCTACCATCGAGGGGGCGGGCGTGCACCTGCGCAGGTCCTTCGGCTCCGGGCAGGAGACCCTCTTCGACCCATTCCTCATGCTCGACGATTTCCGCGGTGACGACCCCTCACAGTACCGGGCGGGCTTCCCCTGGCACCCGCACCGCGGCATCATCCATCAGGAGATGCCGCGGGGAGACGCACGCGGACGGATGGGCGGCTTCCAACTCTGGGCCAATCTCCCGGCCGAGCGCAAGATGATGGACCCCCGCTACTTCGGTCTCGCCGCCGCCGACATCCCCGTGGCCCGCAAAGGCGGCGCGAGTGTCAGGGTGATCAGTGGCACGGTGGATGGCTTGACGGGCCCCGTTCGCGGAGTGGTCATCGAGCCTGAGTACTTCGACGTGACTCTGCAGCCAGACACAACCTGGGACCACCCGGCCGCTCCGGGCCGCACGGCCTTCGCGTACCTGTTCGGGGGAACCGCCCGCTTCGGCGATCAGGCCGAGGAACTCGCCGCCGAGAAGGGAAGGATCGTCCTCTTCGGTGACGGGGATCTGGTCTCCGTGAGCGCTGGAGTGAACGGGGCCCGCTTGCTCTTCGTCGGTGGCAAGTCGCTACACGAGCCCATCGCTTGGGGAGGCCCCATTGTGATGAACACCCAGGAGCAGCTCGATACCGCCTGGCACGAGCTAGAGGCGGGAACCTTCATCAAGCACAAGCCTACTCAGTAGGAGACGTGACAGAATGGCGCGTTCGCTCGACGTCATCTCCGCCTTCCACAACGCATTCCGGAGCGACATGGCGGCAATCGACCGGGCGGCACTGGCTCTCGCCGGGCAGCCTCTCGAAGGAGGCGACGAACCCACCGCCACGTTCGAGCGCTTCCGCTTCTTCAACGAAATGCTCGCCTTGCACGCAGACGGGGAGGAAGCCGTCCTGTTCCCGGCCCTCGAACGAGTGGCACCGGACGTCGCCGAAGCCTACTGGCGCGATCACCGCAGACTCGACACGGCCTATGAGGCACTTGACGGAGCGGTGGCCGCGGGTGACGTACTCCGGATGGCGCGGGCAACGGCAGCATTCAGATTCCACCTCGAGACGCACCTGGCCAAGGAGGTTCCTCTTGGGCCTTGAACCGCGGACCATGATCGAGCTTTACACGACAATGCTGACCATCCGGCGATTCGAGGAACGGGTGGCCAAGGAGTTCTATGCCGGCAACCTCGTCGGTTTCGTCCACTCCTATATCGGCCAGGAAGCCATCGCTACCGGCGTGTGCGCCCACCTGACCCACAAGGACCGTATCGTCAGCCACCATCGCGGGCACGGGCACTGCATCGCCAAGGGTGCCGACATGAAGAAGATGATGGCGGAGATCTACGGCAAGAAGACAGGCTACTGCAAGGGCAAGGGCGGCTCCATGCACATCGCCGATTTCGCCATCGGCATGCTGGGGGCCGACGGCATCGTCGGGGCCGGACTGCCGATCGCCACGGGAGCAGCCATGGCGGCCCAGATGGAAGGCGAGGGCAACGTGGCCGCCGTGTTCTTCGGCGACGGCGCCTGCCAGGAGGGCGAGTTCCACGAGGCACTCAACCTCGCGGCCATCTGGAAACTACCGTTGCTCTTCGTCCTCGAGAACAACCACTACGGCGTCAACACGCCCGCCGCCTACTCTCTGGCGGCGAAGGACATCATCCGCATGCCCGACGCCTACCACATCCCCAACCAGGCCATCCACGGCAACGACGTGCAGGGCGTCTACCAAGCGGCAGGAGAAGCGATCGCGCTGCTGAGACGCGGCGAGGGCCCCATCTTCCTCGAGTGCGAGACGTGGCGCCTGCACAAGCACTTCCTCTCCGACGCCCTCGAGGATCTGCGCCCGGCCGAAGAGCGTGAGGCTTGGGCCAAGAAGGACCCCGTCGTCACCTTTGAAGCCAAGTTGCTGGCGCAAAACCTCCTCTCCCGCGAGGACATGGGCCGCATCAACGACGGCATCCTCGCCCAGGTGGAAGAAGCGCACCAATTCGCGGTGGAGAGCCCCTACCCCGAACCGGAGGATGCGCTGGAGGACGTGTACTCGACATGAGAGAGATCACCTACGAGCGTGCGGCCCAGGAGGCCATCCAAGAGGAATTCCGCGCAAATCCGCGGTCGGTGCACATGTCCACCGACGGCAACGCGGAGTTGAGCAGTGAGTTCGGTGCCGAGAGGATCAGGGTCACTCCCATCGCGGAGAACTGTTTCGTGGGAGCCGCCATAGGTCTGGCGGGATCGGGGTTCCGGGCGATCGCCAACATCCGGATGGCTACGTTCGGCTTCGTGGCCATGGACCAGATGATGAATCACGCTGCCAAGATCCACTACATGTTCGGCGGGCAGGCGAAGTTCCCGATCCTCTTTCGCATGACGGTAGGGGCGGGCATCTCAGCTGCCGCCCAGCACTCCGTAAGCCCCTACGCCATGTACATGAACTCTCCGGGACTCAAGATCATCCTTCCCACCACGCCTTACGACGTCAAGGGTCTCTACAAGACGGCTTTCAGGGACAGCAACCCGGTGGTCTCGTTCGAGCACATCGGGCTGGGACGCCTGATGGGCGAGGTGCCGGAGGAGAAGTACTTCGTCCCGTTCGGCCAGGCCGGCATACGGCGTGAAGGCGCGGACGTGACCGTCGTGGCGCTGGCAAGGATGGTCTACGAGGCCCTGGACGCGGCGGACGAGCTGGCTCGGGAAGGCATATCCGTCGAGGTCATCGACCCAAGGACGCTTGTGCCCTTCGACCACGAGACGGTGATACGATCGGTCGCCAAGACCGGGCGTCTGGTTGTTGTAGACGAGGCCTGCCAGACATGTGGAGCGGCGGCCGAGATCATCGCCCTGGTGACCGCGAACAGGTCGGCCTTCGCCACGCTCAAGGCCGCTCCGGCGAGGGTCTGCGGACTCGACGTGCCCGTGCCCTTCAGCCCGCCGCTGGAGAAGTACGCCATACCCGACAAGACGAAGATCATTCGCGCGGTCCGCGACGTGCTGGCCAGCTAGGCGCCCCGACCGGCGAACACGGGCGCGTCCAGCCGCGCCTAGGATCGCGAGGCGAAAAGGCCCGTCTGCTTGTCGAGAACCAGCGCGATGGTGGCCGGGTCGCGGCGGCGCATGTTCTCGATGCGAAGGTCGATGAGCCGCAGGCGGTCGACGCCTCTCGGGTCGGCGTCAGGCAGAGCGGGGGCAAGAATGAGCGCGGTCTGGACTGGAAAGATCGCCAACCCGCGGAGCGAACTGCCGCTGCGGGTCATGGCGAGCAGTCCCGGGACGGAGGCGCCTTCGAGCGCCCGGTCGCTTGAGCCAATACTGGGGGTTCGCGGAGCTCAGGCGCCGTGCTCCTCAGGAGTCCCGCCGCCTCCGTTCGGTGCGCCTTCTGAGGAAGCCGGCTCGCGGGGGCCACGAGCCGCCACTTCTTCTGTCCGACTGTGGATCCTCGGCAAACCCGCTCACACCGGCCAGCTTGGTGGCATCGAGGGTCCTTGCCGCCTGCTCGGGATGCCTCGATCGCAAGTCCGACCACTTGAAGGGCGAGAAGAGCAGGGCGCCGGCTCCCATGAGTACCGGAGGCACGGTCCACACGAAGAAGGCCACCAGGCTGTAGCCGGCCGCCCGGGCGGCAGAGATGCCGAACAACTGCAGTCCCACCGCGCAGAAGAACTGCCAGGTTCCGGCATTGCCAGGAGCATTGGGAAGAAAGGTGCCGATCATCACGATGGCGAAGACCGCGGCTGCGTGGAGCCACGAAAGCTGGATGTGGTAGGCGTGGAGTATCAACCAGTACGCGGTGACGTTGACGGCAGCGGCCATCAGCGCGGTCACGATGGCTACCAGCATCTTGCGGACACTCATCCTTTCGGCGGCTCCGACAAGCTCGAGAGCGATCATTCTTAGGCGAACCACGATCCTCGGGTGCGGTTGCCAACGGTTCAGATGCCCGCGCAGGTTCTGCTGACGCGCGGCCAGGAACAGGCCGGCGGCGACGGCCACACCCACCCCCACCTCCATGACGGCGAGGGCGATGCGCAAGGCGTAGGGCAGAGTGAGCCCGCGCAGGGTGAACCAGACCAAGAGGATGATGGCAATGGCGTCGCTGACGCGTTCGATCAGTTCGGTCGACAGCACCCGGGTCAGGCTCGTCTTGGATTGCCGGGCCACGATGACGGCGCGTACCACGTCGCCGCCCGACAGCGGAAGGATGCCACTGTAGAGCGTGCCTACGTACACCGCGTTGAAGAGGTGGATCAGGCGGACCTTGATCGGCCTCAGCAGGTATTCCCACCTGATTGACTCGAGTACGCGCGGAAGGATCTCGACGACGACAGCGAGCGCGATCATCCACCAGGCTATGCCCCGGACTTCCTTGGCAAGCTCCGAGAACCGCACTCGCGCTAGGACGTAAGTGAGGGCAGCAGCGGAGATCAACCAGCCGGCGATAGTTATCCAGTGTGACCCGGACGAGCCCTGCCTCTCGGGACTCCGTCGCACGCTCACGCGCTCCAGCTAGGCCGGTACCCCAGTCGGTGCTGGGCTTGGCTGCCGCCCGGCATGCGGCTCGAGACGGTCAGCGCCCCACCCAGAAGAACCGCCTGGTAGGGCGGGCCAGGGCGAGTATGAGGATCACGACGCCGAGCAGTGCCATGCTGACCCGCAGGCCGATGTTTTTCACCGGGTTCTGGACCAGGCCGGCGCTTCCGGCGGTCGCACCGACTCCCTGAATGGCGAGAAGGACCAGCAGGGCCCACACGGTTCGGGGGGGGTTGGTTGGTGTAAAAGGTCGGCATGTCGTTTGTGAGGACGCCTCGGCGGTGGAGCGGCAGGTCGAATACGCGAAAAGGTATCACAAGGACGTCCAGCCGCGCGGTGCGAATCTCGTCCTGCGCCCACGGCTCGGTGTTGCTAAGGTTGAAGTGAGCCGAAGGAGGAGCGAATGATCGTGATCGGAACACACTCGGCACGGTGAGATCGACGGAACTCACGGGGGGATACGTCCCATGGCCATGAGAAAGGCCCTGCTGTTCTTCGACCTGGCGCGCAGCAGATCCGCGCTCTTCTCGGTGAGCGAGCCCGTCTTGGGTGCCATGCTGGCCGGCAGGGCCATTCCTTCGGCGCGGGTGTCGTTGCTTGGGCTCCTCGCGGCCGTAGCCGGGTACTTCTGCGTGTACTCGCTGAACGATCTGCTCGACCTCAAAGCCGACCGGGAAGACCTCCGGCTGACCGCTGCCGACCCCCAGGAGTGGAACCCCGAAGTGGTCCACATGGACATCGTGACCCTTAGGCACCCGGTAGCGGCCGGTGCGATACCTTTGTGGGCAGCTGCTACCTGGGTCGCCGTACTCGGGGCGATAGGCTTGGCGGCGGCATACCTCCTGCGGCCGCTCTGCGCCTGGCTCTTCATCGCCTGTGCCCTGCTCCAGGTCTTCTACTGCAGCCTAAGGCGCCGCACCTGGCTCAAGGTGGTACCGGCCAGTACGATGGTGGCCCTTGGCGGCCTGGCCGGATGGTTCGCGGTAGGAAGGGCGACCTGGGGCGCGGTTGCCTTCTTCTTTCTGCTCTTCGGCTGGGAGATGTTCGGGCGCAACCTCTCCAACGATCTTGCCGATGTCAGCCACGACAGAGGCGTGGGCATCACGACTCTAGCCAGCACTCACGGCTCTGGCGCGGCGGTGAAGGCCATTGTCACCGGCGCCGCGCTGATGCCCTTCGTCGGCGCCGTCCAGCCCGGATCCTGGGTCGCGCGTTTGCTGCTCGCGCTGGCCGCACTGGCCACAATGACCATACCCGCCTACCTTCTTGCCCGCGCTCGGGGAACGGAGCCCGCGGCCCAGAGGTACTTCAATCGCGCCACCTTCTTTCCGCCCACCGCCGCTGCCTGCATGATCGTGCTCGCGCTGGTCCACAGCCTGCGCGGCTAGGAGAGCACCTCCACCACGGGGATGGCCGGGGCACCGACGCCGGCGGTCCCTGTCGGCAGGTTGTGGAGGATCCAGATCAGGACGAGCAGGGCGAGCGCTGCGAACGGCAGGTAGGCCGAACGGCTGCCTCTCACCGACGCCCAGTCACGCGCCTCAGCGGGCCTAGCAGGCTGCTAGTGCGGGGTCACGCCAGCGTCGACCAGCAGGGTCTGGCAGGTCATGAAGTCGCTGTCCGCGGACGCGAGGAAGAAGGCCGGACCGGCCAGGTCGTCGGGGACCTCGTTGCGTTCGTGCAGCGCCTGCCGAGCGCGGTTGTCCGAGTACCACTCCGGGGAGTCCTTGGTCAGCTCGATTTGCGCCCCACTCACGGTGAAGCCGGGTGCGATGGCATTCACTCTGATCCCGAACTCGCCGAGTTCCCTGCCCACCGAGTGCGTGAACCCAAGAACGCCGCCCTTGCTCGTTGAGTAGTGGATGAAACCCGGCACACCCTGGAAGAAGGTGGACGAGCTCAGGTTGATGATCTTGCCGTAGCTCTGGGCCTTCATGTATGGAAAGACCGCTTGCGTGCAGAACCACATGCCCCGAAGGTTCACGGCCTGCATCTTGTCCCACTCCTCG
>PMIZ01000489.1 GCA_003157225.1 Actinomycetota bacterium
CTGGGGCGCCAAGCACGTCTGGGGGCAGGGCTTCCAGGGCATGATGTCGCCGGCGGCCAACCTCATCAAAGATATCTCCGAGAACTGCGACATGGTGCTCAAGTGGGGCTGCGACGAAGAGACCACTCCCTGGGGCTTCACCGGCCAGTACGCCAGCCGCATCTCGCAGTTCTGGACCCGCGCCGGCATCAAGCAGGTCTACATCAGCCCCGACCTCAACTACGCGGCCGCCGTCCACGGCGACAAATGGATACCGGTGCTGCCGAACACCGACGCGGCGCTGCAACTGGCCATCATCTATGTGTGGCTCAAAGAGGGCACCTGGGACAAAGAGTACGTCGCCACTCATTCAGTAGGTATGGACAAGGTGGCCGCCTACGTGCTGGGCGAGGATGAAGAGGGCACACCCAAGACTCCTGAGTGGGCCTCCAAGAAGTGCGGCGTGCCGGAGTGGACCATCAAGGCGCTGGCTCGCCAATTCGCGAAGAACACCACCTCCATCATCCATTACTTCGGCGGCTCGGCCTTCCGCGGCCCCTACTCGCACGAGCCCGGCCGGCTGGAATGCATCCTCCTTGGCATGCAAGGCCTCGGCGGTCCTGGCGTCCACCAATGCCAGATGACCTACTTCGGCATGCCCCGGGCTGAAGGGCTGGGAAGCGTCCGCTTCTTCAACCCCGACCTGCCCGAGCGCCTCACAAAGCCCTGCTGGACCACGGTCCACGCGTGGGGCCCGCAGCTCATCCCCAAGACCCTCATCCAGGACGCCATCCTCAAGGCGCCGCTGGTTTTCTACGGTAGTGGCGGCCAAGAGTGCCAGACCGAAGAGCAATTCGACCGCTACACGTATCCGATAGCGAAGGAAAAGGGTGGCGTCCCTATCCACATGATGTGGACCGACACGCCGTGCCGCATCACCTGCTGGAACCATGGTAACTGGACCATCGAGGCCATGAAGGACGCGAGCATCGAGTGCGTGGTCGCCCAGCACCCCTGGCTGGAGAACNNTACGCCGACATCATCCTGCCGGCGAACACTACCCTCGAGGTCGAGGACATCGTCACTACCACCCGGCAGGGACCCCACTTCGCCAGCGTGTCCATCCAGGAGCAGTCCATCCTCCCGATCGGCGAGTCGAAGAGTGACTACGAGATCGTCGTCGCGATCGCCGAGAAGCTGGGTTATGGCGACCAATTCACCGGGGGCATGAGCACCAAGGACCTGCAGAAGCTGGTCTTCGACGCCATGAAGATGGACAAGCTCACCACGTGGGAGGACTTCTACGAGAAGAAGACCTACGTGTACGGCACCGCCTACGACTGGGAAAAAGACCCGCCCGGCTTCCGCCTCTTCTACCAAGACCCGAAGGCCAACCCGCTCCAGACCCCGAGCGGCCTGTTGGAGTTCTACTCCGAACGGCTGGCTCAGCACTTCCCCGACGACAAAGAGCGCCCGCCGTTCCCGAAATGGGTGCCGAAGGGAATCACGCACGACGAGGACCTCTCGAGCGAACGAGCCGACATGTTCCCGCTGCTGCTCATGTCCAACCACCCGCGCTGGCGAACCCACGCGCAAGGAGATGACATCAGCTGGACCCGCGAGACCCCGACCGGCAAGGTGCTCGGCTTCGACGGCTACAAGTACGAGCCTATCTGGATCAACCCGACCGACGCCGAATCTCGCGGCATCAAACACGGCGACGTGGTCAAGATCTTCAACGAGCGCGGCATCGTGCTCGTCGGCGCTCGCGTCTGGGAGAGGATCAGGCCCGGAGTGGTCTATGTCGATCACGGCTCACGTCACGACCCGCTCGTTCCCGGCAAGGTCGACCGCGGTGGGGCCATCAACACCATCGCCCCCAACGGTCTCACCTCCAAGAACGCGTGCGGACAGGCGACCAGCGGCTACCTGGTAGACGTGCAGAGGGTCAAGAACGAGGAATGGGAAACATGGCGCAGGGACTATCCTGATGCCTTCGCCCGGAAATACGACCAAGGGGCGGGCTTGCGCTTCGACGCCTGGATCGAGGGAGGCAAGTAACAGATGAAGGTATTCGTCATAGACGTCGACCTCTGCGTGGGCTGCTACGCCTGCCAGTTCGTCTGCAAGGACGAGCATGTCGCCAACGACTGGTCGCCAATAGCCAAGCCGCAGCCCGACACGGGACAGTTCTGGATGCGGCTCGACGAGCACATCCGGGGCACGGTCCCCAAGGTGGAGATGCACTACGTCCCCAACCTCTGCATGCATTGCGACGAGGCTCCTTGCATGCCGGCGTGCCCGATCGAAGGCGCCATCTACAAGCGCGATGACGGCCTGGTGATCATCGACACCGATAAGTGCACCGGTTGCAGAATGTGCGTGGACAAGTGCCCGTACGACGCCATCTACTTCAACGACGACCTCAACCTCGCCCAGAAGTGCACGGGTTGCGCCCACCTGCTGGACGGCGGGGAGTGGAAGGTGCCACGCTGCGCGGATGCCTGCCCCACCGAGGCCATCAAGTTCGGTGAGGAGAGCGAATTCGCGGCCGAGATCGCCAGGGCCGAGGTTCTACTGCCGGAGGCCGGCGCCAAACCGCGCGTCTACTATCTGAACATCCCGAAGAAGTTCATCGGCGGGACGGTCTACGATCCGGCGGAGAAGGAAGTGGTCGTCGGCGCCAAGTGCACCTTGACCGGCGGCGGCGCCACCCAGACCGTAGAGACCGACGGCTTCGGTGATTTCTGGTTCAGGGAACTGGCCGACGGAGGCACGTACAAGCTGGTCATCTCGGCGCCGGGCTTCGCCGACAGGACTCTCGACGCCATCAGCACCGCGAAAGACGTCAACCTGGGAGATATCGCGCTGGCAAAGTGAGACCGGCGTGGACCGACGTCGGGACTCACGGACTCCCGCGAAGCCAGGAACAACCGGGCCCCGGTCGCCTCAGGCGGCCGGGGCCCTTTCCTTCGGCCTTCCATGCTGTCGGCTTATCCCCAGCTGGCTCCCAAATGGCCCACACCCGCGGCGAACGCGTCTACGACGTGCACGCCGCCATCGGCGAGCACAGTCGAGCCGGTCATGAAGTTGGAGTCGTCGCCCGCCAGGAAGACAAACACGCCGGCGATGTCGGACGGGTTGGCGATGCGGTGCAGAGGCACGCTGTCGCGGATCTTCTCGAAGGCCCCGTCTAGGTCGGTACCAAGGACCTTCGCCAAGGGCACGAAGTTGCCCTCCAGCATGGTCGTCCGAATCGGGCCCGGGCAGATGACGTTGCAGCGGATG
>PMIZ01000230.1 GCA_003157225.1 Actinomycetota bacterium
GGAAGGTATCCTGCCGATCTGCGCCAGCTGCAAGAAGGTGAGGGTGGAGGAGTCCGGCTCTGATCGGCCGGGTAATTGGGTGGTGATAGAGAGCTACATCAGTTCCAAGACCGAGGCCACGTTCTCTCACGGCATTTGCCCCGATTGCATGGCGAAGGTGGATTCCGAACTCATACGCCGGCCGGGAGCAATGACTGACGCGCCCCCTGCCTAGGCTGAACGTTTTCTAGATCGCCAGACCCCCGTCCACGGGGACGATGGCCCCGGTGATGAACGAGGCTGCATCTGAGCAAAGCCACAGGACGGCCTCACCCATGTCATCTTCGGGATCACCCATCCTGCCCAAGGGAACACCCTCGGTCATCCGCTCCCGCATGCCTTCCATCGACGAGCAGATATTGTCCGAAAGCATGGTCCGCGCGATGGGGCCGGGGCACACGCAGTTGACCCGGATACCGAACTGAGCTCCTTCGAGGGCCGCCACCTTGGTGAGAGCCACGAGGCCGGTCTTGGTAGAGCCATAGGCGGCGAAGCCACGGATCTGGCGGAACGCTTGGGCCGAAGCGCAGTTGACGATGGCACCCCTCCCCTGCTTGATCATCTGCCTCATCTCGTACTTCAGGCAGAGGTACGCGCCGGTAAGGTTCACATCCAGGTGCCGCAACCACAGCTCGGTGGACGATTCTGTGATGGGTTCTATCGGGATGCGCACCGCGTCTGGACCGACACCCGCATTGTTGTAGGCGAAATCGAGCGAGCCGTGCAGCTCGACCGTCTTTGCCACCATCGCCTCGACGTCGCTCTCTCTGGAGACGTCGCACTTGACGAACGTGGCTTCTCCTCCGGCTTCCCTGATGAGGCGGACCGTCTCGTGCCCGCCTTCGATGTTGATCCCATCGGTGACGATCACCTTCGCCCCTTCGCGGGCGAATACGATAGCAGCGCCCCTTCCGATGCCCGAGGCCGCCCCGGTCACCACCGCCACCTTGCCTTCGATGCCCATTCGGTTGTTCTCACCGTACCGCTTCATGGTCCTCCCCTGCATGGCTCTTTGCGGAGTTAATGGCTCCCCGGTCCTCGCGGATCGACGCTCCGGTTACTGCGTGATAGGTCGTCTTCCTTGTTGCTCGGCCGTTTGAAAGAAACCGGACTCGTCCCTGAGAGTGCTATGAGCCCCAAGAAGGACGGCCCTGGGCACCAGCAGAGCGAGCCCGATCAGCACGAGAAACGCACCAACAACTATCGCTACTATCTTCCTCGGACGCATCCCGGCCCTCCTAAGGTGCTGGACGCATTAGGTCTACTCCGATGTTATCGCGCCGAACGAAGCCGAGGTGCGTCGGTCAATCCGCGAAACTGGGCGACGCCTCCCCGCCCAGGCTCTCAGCCCCCGATATCGAGGCTCGCAAGGGCCGCGGCGATGGCCGCCAATTCCGGCTTAACCAGCACGATGTCGCCCGCGGCTGCGTTCTCGAGAGCCTGCCGCGGGGTGCGGGCACCAACCAGTGCATGGGTCAGTCCCGGCTGCGCCAGTGTCCACGCGATCGCGAGCTGGGCGAAAGTGGCGTCATGGGCGTCCGCAACGGGTCGGATGTCCTCCAAGAAGGCCAGAATCTCCTTGCGTCTGCCCGCGCTGAATCTCGGGTTCGCTGCGCGCAGGTCACCCTCGGCGAGCTCCCGGTCCACGGACACCTTCCCGGTCAACAGCCCCTGCCCCAGCGGCGAGTAGGCAAGCATCGCGATGTTGTTGTGCTCACAGTAGGGAAGCTGACCTGAGTCCATACCCCGGTCCAACATGCTGTATTTCTCCTGGTCGCTGTCGACCGAGCCGCTCTCTCGGTACGCATCCATCTGCTGGACGGTGGCGTTGCTGACCCCGATAGCACGGATCTTGCCCTCCTGCTTCAGGTCCAGCAGTGCCGCCATGGTCACATCAATGGGCGTGGTCTGGTCCTGCCAGTGAGTCTGGTAGAGATCGATCACGTCGGTCTGCAGGCGCCGGAGGCTCTGCTCTACCTCGTACCGAACCGATTCGGGTCCGAGGTACTTGTGGACGGGTTTGCCCAGTTCATCGAAGAAGTGGGTGCCCTTTTCGGTATGCCAAACCAAGCCACATTTGGTGGCCAGAACGACTTCGTCACGCCGTCCCCGGATGGCCTTGCCAACGATCTCCTCGGAACGACCCAGCCCGTAGGCGGGAGCCGTGTCTATCAAAGTGATGCCGGCATCGAGAGCCTTACGGATGGCATCCACCGAACCCTGCTCATCCGCCCCTCCCCAGAACCAGCCACCGACGGCCCATGCTCCGAAGGCCACCACGGACGCTTCTATCCCCGACTGTCCCAAAGGCCGATATCTCATGTCCTTATGATAGCGTGAGGCGGTTCTCGGACAAGTGCTGGCGGTTCGATTCAACAAAGGAGTGGTTGGCCCGACAAGGGGGTATCTCACTTGAAACGGATGATTTGGAGAGGAGACCCCATGGCCGGCAAAGCAGACCAAACAAAGGGCCGTATCAAGAAGGCGGTCGCTGAGCTGACGGGCGACGAGAACCTGAAGCGCGAAGGCGAGATCGACGAAGCCAGCGGCAAAGTCAAGGGAGCAACCGAGAAAGTCGCGAGCAAAGCTCGGGCAGCGGTGCGCAAGAAGTAGGAAGTCACCTGAGCTTCCTCCAGTCGTCGTCACCCTGAGCGCGGCATTTCACGCACGTCTTCGCCGGTGAGTGATCCTGCGGTATCTTTGCGGCATCTTCATTGTGGGGTGCGGCGAGGCGACTTTGGTTTCGCCGCTTGGCCGGGCTTACCTACAACGCTCTTCAGAGGATGTCGACGGTTTGAAGCATGACGTTGGGTCGGGGGGATGGAGGTCTCGCCGGCCGATCAGAGTGATCGCGGCCTACCTGGTGATGGTCGCCGCGGCGGCAGCCATCGTCTTGTTAGTGAGGAAGTACGGCGAGACGCTCGTGGCCGGTTCTCCATCGGCACAGTCAGCCCTGGGGAGCTCCGAAGGCTCAAGTGATTGGCTCCTGCATCTTTTGATCGCTCTGGCCGCGATCATTCTGCTGGGCAATATCCTAGCCAAGCTGTTCGCGCGTATTCATCAGCCTCCAGTCATCGGCCAGGTTGTGGCCGGGATACTTCTTGGTCCATCTCTCCTCGGCCTGCGATTCTCGGGCTGGATACTTCCGGAGTCGGTAGCTCCTCATCTAGCCGCCGTGGCGCAACTGGGGATAGTTATCTACATGTTCATGGTCGGGCTGGAACTGAACCCCTCGCTGTTGAAGAAGCGGGGCTACGCCGTATTGGTGATCTCTCACGCCAGCATCCTGCTGCCGTTTGTGCTCGGTGTGGCCTTGGCTCTTGTCCTCTATCCGCGATTGGCCCCGAGCAATGTTGGCTTCACCAGCTTCAGTCTCTTCATGGGTGTTGCTTTATCCATCACGGCCTTTCCGGTGCTGGCCCGAATCCTGTCTGACTACCGTTTGACCAAGACGAGACTGGGAGTGCTCGCCCTCGGCTGCGCGGCAGTTGGCGATTTCACCGCCTGGTGCCTGCTGGCCTTCGTGGTTGGAGTGGTCAAGGCGAAGGCCGGAACAGGAATCGTAGTGATCATCGAGGCTCTTGCCTACATCAGTCTCATGTTCTTCGCAGTTCGCCCTCTTCTCACACGCTTGGTCGGCCGCTGGGAGCAAAGGGAACATACCGGTAGTCTTTTCGTCTCGCTGCTGTTGCTCATGCTGGCATCGGCCGCGGTGACGGAGGCCATCGGCATCCACGCCATCTTCGGCGCGTTCCTGGCCGGCGCGATCATCCCGCACGACAGCGCCGTCGCCCGACGACTGACCGGACAGTTGAAAGGGGTAGTCATGACCGTGCTGCTCCCGGCCTTCTTCGCTTTCGCGGGTTTGCAGACCCGCGTCGACCTCCTCTCGAGCTGGGCACTCTGGCTCATGTTCGGGCTCATCCTGGCGGTCGCCGTGATCGGGAAGTTCGGTGGTACCTATGCAGCCTCCCGTTTAACAGGTCTTCGACGGGTGGCGCAGCCATGCTCAGCACTCTGATGAACACACGAGGGCTTATGGAGTTGATCGTGCTCAGCGTCGGGCTGAACCTTGGCGTGATTGGTCCCGAACTCTACACGATCATGGTGCTCATGGCGCTCGCCACGACAGCGCTCACCTCCCCGGTCCTGCACAGGCTGATGAAGCGGGCGACTCCGGCGGAGTTGGCAGAATTGCTCACCGAGGGGGAGCAGTCATGACTCTGCCTGTGCGCAGCGCGGTCGCAGTTTCGACGTGAGCTGCTACCACATCTGGTACAGGGTGCACCAGTAGGCGTATCCGCCGTAATTCCCTGACTCGACCGATTTCCCATAGCGCTGGACCCATAGGGAGATCGAGAAGCCGCTGCCGAAGCCGCCGGTGAAGGCCCCGAGGCCGCCGAGAAGGACGTACCGCACCTGCCTCGCGTCGATCATGCGCTGGAACTGGATCAGTGTCGGCACCGGGTATGTGCCATCGAAACCACCTATGGTGAGAACAGGCTGGCCGGTGGCCAGTATCAGCGGCGCAGCGACCAGCGCTCCTTGCACCGCCACCAGGAAACTCGCAGCGCCCTTGTTCGCGAGCAGGAAGTTCACGAGCCTCTTGTCGACCTGCTCGCCAAACCTTCCAGGCTGTACGGGGGAGGATGTGCCGGAGGGCGTGGACGACTCACCTCCCGAAGCGTCTCCAGCGTCGGTTTGGAAGGCGAATCGCGTGGCAGCTTCAGGCCCGGCAGTGGCGAAGGTACCGTCGATACTCCGTGCCACGGTGCTGAGCGAGTACGCCGTCGGGCCGGCGAGAACGCAGGCGATGGCGATCGCCCCCGCGGCGATGAGAAGAGCACGGCCGCCGACCAGACGCACAATCGTGACAAGGAGCGCTGCCGCTCCCACGATCGCCGTCACCAGGATGGCCGTCGACAACCCGGGAGCGTAGCCAGGTGTGCGGCCGAGCAGGGTGCGAGCCAGCACGGCAGTGCCGGCCACGGTGGCGGGCAGCAGCCAGGCAAGCCAACGATGCTTGCTTCCCTGGCGCCAGAGGGCCACCGTCCCGCCACCAGCCAAGGCGGCCACTGAGGGAGCGAGTATCAGGGTGTAGTACGGATGGAGCACGCCTTTCGCCATGCTGAAGATGACCAGACACGCCAGCGTCCACATACCCCACAGCAGGTAGCCCGCTCGTGCCCGATCGGTTCGTGGTCCACGGCGTGTCCACCAGAGTCCCGCTACCAGTCCGGCCAGGGCAAGCGGGATGAGCCAGGCGATCTGTCCGCCAAACTCGTTGTTGAACAGCCGAAGCCAGCCCGGGCTACCGCTGAAGTTCGGGACCGACTCGGGCGTACCCAGATAGCCGGCACTACGGCTGAAGACCAGGTCGAGCACAGAATTGTTCGTGCTGCCCCCGATGTATGGACGAGTAGCCTTCGGCCAGAGTTCTACGACGGCGACCCACCAGCCGCCGGCGACGACCAGGGCTCCCACCCCCGCGAGGAGCTGGAGCAGTCTGCGCGCCAACCTACGAGGACCGCAGACGAGGTAGGTCAACGCGAAGGCGGGAAGCACGATGAACGCCTCGAGCATCTTGGTGAGAAAGGCGAAACCGATGAGAACCCCGCAAAGCACCAGCTTCTGTGTGGACCCCTTCTCTAGAGCCGACCAGAGAGCCCAGGCCGCGCCCAGGAGCAGAAGGGTGAGCAACGCGTCTGGGGAGTTCAGCCGGAACATGACTACTGCCACCGGGGTGAAGGCGAAGGCGAGCGCGGCAAGGAGCGCGGCCACGTCGCCCTGCCACCGGCGCACCAGGTGGTGAAGGATGAGGACCGAAGCGACCCCGGCCAACGCCTGCGGGAGGAGGATGGTCCAACTGGAGAACCCAAAGACACGGGTGAAGAGCCCTCCCAGCCACAGCGAGGCGGGCAGCTTGTCGACGGTCATGAACGAGCTGGGATCGGACGCCCCAAAGAACCAGGCCTTCCAGCTGATGTCGCCGCTCTTCACCGCGGCGGCATAGTAGGCGTTGCCCATGCCATTGCGTGAGAGGGCCCAAGTGAGCAGCACAAGCGAGAGCACCGTGATGGCGCCGAGACCGGCCCAGGACCACCAGGGACGAGATTCGGGCCGCCAACCACTCAGGCGTGACCGCGTCCCCCCTTGTCCAGTAACGGTGCTCATCGAGCAAAGCATTCTATCTAGAACACGTGCTTGGCAATGTGAAGAGCGGCCCGTTGCGCCTACTTGCGGCGTTCTTCACAATTGAGCCCGGTCAGCGAGACCATGCTGTCGCGCCTTTTTGCTCCCAGTCCTAAATGCCGGGGTCGGGAACTAGAGGTATGTTCACCTCTTCCCTCTCGTAGCTATCTGTCAACATAATCTCTACCCAAGCCAGGGGTTTGCTCACTCTCTTGAAGATCAACGGGCAGTGCGCCAGCCCCGGCGGGATGGAGATTGTGGCGGGGTTGGTGATAGTCTGCCTTTCTCCGCCTAGATAGAACCAGATCTCTGCATCGAAATCCCTGATATCACTGCAGTCGCCACCATAGAAGCTCATGATGACCGGGAACTCATGGACATGTGGAGTGGCTTCATTGACATGCGCTTTGTTGACAATAGAGTACAAGTACTGGCATTTCGTCTTCAACTGTTCAGGAAGACACACAAAGCCACTAAACACCACTTTGCCGTCTCTTTCGAGCTGCCCGTATGGTTCTCTGATTATATGTTTGTCATACTGTGAAATCGCCACCATATGCCTCCCTTTGGCATAGTCACCAGTGCACCTTCCCCGCCAGAATTGTAGCCGAACGGATACGAGACATCATGAATCGCCGCGAGCGATTGGCCTGACAGGCGTTCGACTTGCCCCCATTTCAAGCTGGACGTGGAATCAGTCAAGAAGCCGGACACGGCTTCGCCTGACTTGACGCGCTCCAGTGGCGATGACAAAGCGGGCCAGACAACGGGCGGGATAGGGTAACGTAGGACGGCATAGAGGGATAGGCATATCGTCTTGGGGAGAATTGCTGATGGCTGAGATTGGACACGGTAAGTATGTCGTAACTCAACCCAAGGAGAACCTGATAGTACCCGGCTGGGCAGGCAACTTGCAGCGGGATACCAGCACCCGCGTGATGTACCTGGACAGCGAAGTCATCAAGGGCGCTTTCTATGTAGAGTGCGTCTGGTTCTGGCCTACCACCAATAAGGACATTGCCAGCCCCGCTCCCCACATTCACAACTACGATGAGGTGATCGGCTTCTTCGGGACTGATCCCAATGACCTCAACGACCTGGGTGCTGTGATCGAGCTCTACATCGATGGCGGACGCAACGTGATGAACCAGACCTTCCTTGCTTTCGTGCCCAAGGGTGTGGTGCATTGTCCGCTCAATATCCTAGAAATCACCCGCCCGGTCTTCCATTTTGCCACTGGACAGGGAAAGGACTACGTGGGTGAATCGAATCCGGTATAGCCTAATGCCACACACGGGCGTGGCTCTGTTTCCACAGAAGGGTGCCGCTTTTGGAAAGCGCAAAGACTGCGGCGACTACCAAGACGCAACCGCGCCGCCCGCGTAGAAGGTGTTGCCTCCGCCCGCCTTGTCCACCCGCACGCCGAACTCCACGCCGGATGCCGACCAGGTGCTGATCTCGTAGGTCATGCGGCCGGTGCAGGCCCAAGAGACGGCGTTCTGCTGCGCTTGCGCTCCAGCAGGAGGTGCAGCGCTCACGCCGGCGCTTCCCGGGATCCAGGCGATCGCCGGTTCCATTGCCTGAAGGGTCGACTGCTTGATCGACGTGTAGTCGGCAGATTCGACGAAGGCCGCGTCCATCGCCGTCATTGCGTTTCGAAGGAGTGATTGGGCTGCCTGATCGTATGCCGTTTTTGGAGCAGACGCCACCGAGGCCTCTTCCTTCACGACTGTGGCACCGCCAGCGGTCAGCACCGCGACAACGGCGACGATAGCTGCAATCAGCACGACGGCCACTACAACGGCCGCCAGAAGACCTCGCCTCTTCTTGCCACCTGATGCACGTTGGGGCGGAGCGGCGACGGCCCCTCCGGTCGGAGCCCTGCTCGGTTCGGCCACCGTCTGCCAGGATCCGGTCCCGGCTCTCAAGGACCCGGGCTCGTCCGGCGCTGTGGACTGTTCGTCGACCGTCGTCGCAGCATCTCCGCACGACGGACAGCGACGGCCGAGCGCCCGAGGTCTTCCGCACTTTGGACAACTCACGATCTCCACGACGCCCCCGCATCCAATCGGCGAGTATTTGGCTCCCGCTTCTTGCTGACACCTGTCAAGTGGTATCGGCATCTCGGGGGGACGCCCTGAACTCTCTCAGCTCGCCGGAAGCCAAGGATCATTCCCTTCCTAACGCCTGCCAAGCACGCAAAAGGCGTGCAGCTACCGCAGGGGGAGAATCGAGAAGTACTTGGGCAAGCAGTAGGGGCGCCGCTCTTTGCCTAGCCCGGTGCCCGGCTCTGCCGGATCAAAGACCCTTCGGGGTGATCTGGTAGTCAAACCGATAGCCGTGCTCGGTGGCGATCCTCTGAACGCCCTCTCTGACCCTCGCGTAGTCGAACGAGAACGAGTACTTCCTACCAAGCAGAGCGCCCCGCTCGGTGATGTTGCCTTCGCGTGCGCTGCCGGTCTTGTATGTCTCCTTGCTGAAGCCCCACCCTCCGCCAACGTCGTCGGGGCCGCCGCCGGACATACCGGAGCCAGACTCCTTGAGCATTTCGAAGAACCGCACCACGCGTTCGTCGTCGTCGACCTTGAACTTAGCCACATACTCCACGGTCTTCTTTGAGAGGAAGGACTTCTGCTCGGCTATCACGAGCTTGGCGTCACCCGAGGCCCCTTTGCCGCCGACATTGGCGCCCTCTTGAGCAAGATACGACCTTATCTGGTCTGAAAGTGGCACGGCGCTTCCTTTCCCTCGTTCTGCTCGGCGAAGCCGCGCCAGAGTAGCATGCCTCGCTCTCTCCGTTCAGTTGTAGCGACTCGGTGGCAAACTCGCGCGGCCAGAGACCAGGCCTGCTTCCGCCGGATGATGTGGCTCAGGCTCTCAGGCAGAGATCGGTCCGGGTCAACTCTTGTCTGGGTTGAAGCTGGTGGTTGACGCGAATCCGGGAGCAAACATGATGTGCCCGAACATGATGGGCCGGTCTACCCTCTTGAAGTCGAGCGGGCCATGAGGCAGATCCTTAGGTACGTATACCCAGGTAGTGCTGGTAATGGTATAGGTCTCAGCGTCATCGCCCTCGCCCATGACGAAGTCGATCTCCGCGCCGAAATCCCCGAAATCCATGGGGTTCCCGCCGATGAAGTAGAGGAACTCAACGCAGTTGTGGCTGTGCGGTTTGGGTATCATGAGGTACGGTCGGTAGATCGGGCGCAGTACCTGTGTAAAAGGCTCGTCCCATCCCTCCGCGGGGCCTTCCTGGTTGATTCCGATATAGACCGGCTGATTAGGGTCTTGGTTGGCCTTGTTGGGGATTCCCCAGGGTTCTCTCAAGAAATACTTCCCGTACTTGTCGTCCGCCACTTTTGCCTCCATCACTTGGAAACTCGACCTATTCTTAGGTTCATGTGATCCGGTTGTCAAGGGTTTGGGTCTACCGGGCTCCGAAGCAGCAGTATCGGGTCGGTGATCGCTCTGCCGTTAGGCCTGATCGCCGTACTGCTGGGAATGAACGTAGGCGGTCTCCCGGCCACCTCCAAGATGCGTTCCGGTGTGCCCAGGACCAAGCACAACGGTCGCGCCGTTCCGCGCGGTTGGGGATCCCACTTCCGGGGTATACGCGACCATCACAGTCAAGCGCGATTCAACGGCATTCGCGCCTCACTCGGGAGTTGATCATGATTGTTATGGTGCAGCACAAGGTCCGTGACTTCGACGCGTGGAAGTCCGTGTTCGACGAACATGGCGACGTGCGCCGACAACACGGTGCCGTTGGCCACGAGGTCTATCGCGGCATAGACGATTCCAACGAGATCACCGTCGTCAACCATTTCCCTTCCGTGGAGCAGGCCAAGGCGTTCGGCGCTGACCCATCCCTCAAGGAGGCGATGGAGCACGGCGGCGTTATCAGTGAACCGCGCATAACGTGGGCCCAGGAGGTCGAGACAGTCGACTACTGAGTCTAGCCGGTAGAGTCTCCGGATGAAGGCCGTTGTGCGCCTTTTGGCGTTCCGGGGGGTTGCATCTTCCTCTTGCCGCGCATGGGGTCTGGAGGAATGACTTCGTCTCCGAGGTCCGTAGCAGCCAGAAGCGCGTTCGCGAAGGCCAGGTTTGCGCCCGCCGTCACCACGGTCGCATTCTGCGAATTCTGATTCTCGGGATCGGCCAGGAACGAGCCAATCTGGTCAGCCGCCTCCTGTGGCGGGCCGTAGTGACGACCCCTGCCCTAGGGAGATGGTGTCGATCTCGCTTACTTCGTCGCCTAGATACATCTCGGCACACCGGGGGAACCAGCCGGTTAGACCGACACCTCTGCGTCAACGTCACGAGAGCGCCCTGGCTAGGCTTGACGGCCACCGCGAGGGGCCTGCGCCGCTTTGCCGTTGGCCTTCACCCACCACCAGACTGCGAGACCGAACGCGACCACGAAGAGCAGGCAAGACAGGCCGCGCACGGTGTAGGCGATGCCGTCTGTGTGATTCAGCAGACCCAGCCGCCCGAGGATGTTGTGCCAGTCATGCCCGTCGCCGGAGCCGTCGTCACCCAAGAGCGGCAACACCATGCGAGTGGCGTCGTAGACGTACACGGAGACGTTGTTGAGCGACTCGGCGGCCCACGCGAGCATGAGGACAACGGCTAGTCGGTCGTGCCGCAGCCAGAAGTAGGCTCCAAAGCCGAGTGGGACGGCCACTTGCAGGAACGAGCCGGCTCCCTGTACCAGCAACTGCGGAGCCCAAAACGCGAGCATGTGGCCAAGCTCGTGAATACCGAGATCGACGTTCGAGAGAAGCGGGACCCAGCCTTCACGCGAGTAGGTGAGCCAGGCGAGCAGACCAGTGACCAGGACCGCGGTGATCCACTGGAAGGTGAGCTTCCAGGTGAGAGTCTTCGTGGTGACCAGCTGACCGTTCATCGTACAGTGCTATCGGCAGCCGGCTCGACCTTCTTGATCCGCAGTAGCTGCTTGGTCGTATGCGCTCAGGCGGTTCGTGGGAGATTGGGCTCTCCCGCTATCATGGGGAGCAGACCAACGGACGACGTAGGGAGGCTGCAATGCCCGAAGCCAATGAAGTTGCCGCTGACAAATGCCTGCGCTGCGGAGGTCCGCTGAGCTCGATGGGCGTGGAACAATTCCGCGTCGGCGGCTCCAGCGGTGGGTGGAAGCTTCTCTTCGGCGAGTGGGCCGAACTGGGAGAGAACATGCTGCCGCTGGAAACCCTCGTTTGCGAGGAGTGCCACAGGGTGGAGTTCCGCGTGCCCTAGCACACCCTGGGCGGGGCCGGCCACGTTCAGCTCCCAATTCCGGTAGTATATGTGCCCCAGACACCTGCGGTTGTTCGCAAGGAGGTGCCCGGATACCATGAAGAAGCGCCTGCTGGTCGCGGTAATCTTTGGCCTGATTGTCCTCGTGGGGGGTTGCACGGGCAAGACGGTCTCCTCCACAACGAGCTTGGGCGAGAGCACCTCAACCACCCTCACAGCGAGCAGCTCAACCACTGTCGCCGAGGTCTTGACCTTCAGCGCCACTCTTTCCGGCAAGAACGAAGTCCCTGCCGTCACCACCTCGGCCTCCGGCACCCTCACCTTGACCGTGGATTCCAGCGATTCCTCTGTCGCGTACGTCCTCACGCTCAAGAAGTTGAGCAACGTGACCGCGGCCCGACTTCACGCAGGCGCGGCGGGAACCACCGGCAGCACCCTCCTCACCCTCTTCAGCGGCCCGGCCAAGAAGGGGGTCTTCAGTGGGGTGCTGGCCCAAGGGTCCTTCACTGCCAATGACCTCGGGGGCACGCTCAAGGGTAAAACGGTGGACGATCTCGTGGCCCTCATCAAAAGTGGGAAGGTCTACCTCAACGTGGGGACGAGCACTCACAAGAGCGGGGCGATTCGCGGACAACTCCGATCGACATCGACGAGCACCACTAGTTCTACGATCGCCGGCTCCGAGACGACGACGTCGACTGTCGCCGCTCAGGGTCAGACGGGTGGAACCCAGGCGTTGACCGACTTGATGAGTAAGTACAAACAGGTGCAGAGCGTGTCGCTTGACTTCGCTGTAACAACCCCCGAGAACACGAGTATCAGCGGAACGATGTGGTCGGAAACGGGCAAGATGCTGAAGATCCAAACCACGGCCAATGGCGTGCAAGAGGTGATGTTGATAAACCTCGCCGACAACACCATGACCATGTGGCAGCCGGCTACCAAACAGGGGACGAAGATCAAGGCCCCCACTACGTTCTCAGACCCGAGCAGCTACCTGAACGGCATCGACGTGAGCAAGGTACAGAACCTGGGGACTGAGGATGTCAATGGTGAGACATGCGACGTTGTTCAATACGTCACTACCGCCGCGGGCGCGTCGACGACAACCAAGATGTGGCTGAGCCAGCGGCTGGGCTTTCCTGTACGACTAACGATGACCACCGCGGACGGCAAGACTACGACGATCGACTACACGAATATCAAGGTGGGCTCGTTGCCCAGCGGCACCTTCAGCGTGCCGGCAGACGTGAAGATCGTGGCGGGCCCCTAGACCGGCCGACGAAGCTCGACCGGCCAAAGCGCCGCGGCCCCATGGCGGGGATTGCCGAACCTCAAATCCGGTCCAAGTCCATTGGCTGGCCCTGCGCCTCGTCATTTGGGTCGCTCTGCCTGGTTGCAGACCGTCGCGTTGTTCGCTTCCCGCTAGCGATTCGAATACAATTGAGAGCGAAGCAAGGTCGGTAGCAGCTCGGGTCGAGATCCTCAGCTCGTCGGCCCAGGAGGTTGAGGGGTGCCTGTGGGCCGGAACGCGCATGTCCCTTGGAAGCAGGCTGTGCTGCTTTTGGTCGTCGCGGTTCTGGTCTTTCTCGTCGCGCTCGGCGGGAACAGGTCGCCGGCCCACGATATCCTCGTCCACCGGTCTCTGAATGTGCGTCTGGGGCTCATCGTTCTTCTCGTTCTGCTGGCCGGTTCTTTTCTGGTGAGCTTCGGTACGCTCGTATATGTGTGCCTTGGCAACGTGACCAAACAGCGGTCCGACCCAGGGCGGCGCAAACTACCCGCCGCGCCCTGGTGGGCGAACGCTGTCTCGGCTGTGATCGTATTAGCCCTCATCGGGGGCGTAGTGTTGATCGGTGTCGTTTCTGCCCTACTGGTCGTGGTAGTTCTGGCCACAACCGGTCTCCGAGTCCCGGGCTCCTTCACTGGAGCCATCATCGGTTCGGCGGCCGCTGTCCTCTTGCTTGCTATCCCCTGGCTTCTCGCTAGAGCGAGGCGTCCTGGCGGGCACTGGCGAGCGAGATCAGGCTCTCGATGAGCGGCCCGGCGAAGTCTGACTCCGGCGGCATCGTCATCGACGGCATCGACACAATCGCGGCCCCGAACTATGCCCGGCAGGCCTGCTCCTTCCAGGCGCAGACGCAACTACCCATCAGCGGGCTCACGGCCAAACAAGCCATGGCCCGGTGCGCGTTTGGGCTGATGGTGACTGCGCAGCTGGTCCGGCGACGGAGATAGGGTAGTGGCGCGCAACCGGCCGCAACACCCACCGGAGGCGGCGTTGCCCCCGATGTCCGCATGAACGATTCCCGCCGCACTGCGCGCCCGTTCTACGGGTGGTACGTACTCGCTGCTTCCTTCGTAATCCTCTTCCTGAACGCCGGGGCCCGCTCCGTGATCGGCATCATGGTGAAGCCGATGGCCGCGGAGTTCGGGTGGAGTCGCGGCGCGATATCATCGGCTGTCTTCCTCAACATGACCGTCTACGCGGTGGCGACGATCGTCACCGGCCGGTTGTACGATCGCTTCGGGCCCAAGTGGGTGATCGCGGCGTCGACCGTCCTCTTCTCGAGCGGCTACGCGCTCATGGCGACCATGCACTCCCTGTGGCAGTTCCTGTTCTACTACGGGATCGTGAGCGCGGCCGGGCTGGGAGGGATCACGGTCCCCCTCTTCGGCTCGATCATTGGCCACTGGTTCGACAGACGAAGGGGACTGGCCGTCAGTCTTGCCTTCGCGGGCGGCTGTCTGGGCCAATTCTTCCTGATACCGGTCTTCTCCAACATGGTTCTGGACTCCGGCTGGCGTAGCACGAGCCTGTGGATCGCCGTCCCCTGCCTGGCCCTCAACCTGCCTCTCGCGTTCGGAGTACTCCGCGGGCATCCGAAGAGTCTGGGGCTCGAGCCTTACGGCACGCCGCCCGCAAGCCAGCAACACGACCGCCACTCTGGGCACCAGCTTCCGCATGGCCTCACCCTCTCTGAGGCCATGCACACTCCCTCTCTTTGGCTGTTCGCCGTGGTGATGTTGATCTGCGGCGGCGCGGACTTCCTCGTTCTCACCCATCTTGTAGCCATGGTCACCGACTACGGCGTCTCGCCGGCAACCGGGGCCGACATGCTTGCTTGGCTCGGCCTCCTCAGCCTTGGCGGTATCCTCCTGGCCGGGCCTGCCGCCGACGCCATCGGCAACAAGATTCCCATCGCGGTCACGTTCGTCTTCCGGATCCTTCTGTTCGCCGTCCTCTTCAGCTTCAAGGGACCGGCCTCATTCTGGGTCTTCTCCTTGGGCTTCGGCCTCACCCTATCGGTCACTGCCCCGCTGACGCCGACGCTGCTTGCGAAACTGTACGGCGTGACCCATCTCGGGTTCATCTCCGGCTTCATTACGATGATCCACATGTTGGGAGGCGGGTTGTGGGCCTACCTGGGCGGGGTGATCTTCGACCGCACCGGAACCTACGATCTCGCCCTGGTGATCTCCGCCGGAATGGCGGCGTTGGCCCTGGTATGCACCCTTTTCATCCGGGAGGAGTGTCACTACGATCCGGCCCCTCGGCTTGAGCTTGATCCGGATCCCCCGCTCCGAACGACATCCGTCACGAGCGCATCTGGCTGAGCCGCTTCCATTCCTTGAATAGGATGGGGGCCGCGATCCCCAGCCCGATGAGCGAAATGACACCGGCCAGGCTGATGATGTAGTCAGATATCCGCTCGTAGATGAAGGGAGCCAGGTGACGCAACCAGAGGCCTTCGAGCATCTGAAAGAGCATGGACCACCCCGGGCGAGTGGTCGACACTAAGAGGGGCGCGGGCCACCGCAAAGAGGGCCGTCCCGGCCACGATGAGCGGCTTGCGGCCAATGGAGTCGCTCAGCCTGCCCAACGGCGCGGAGAACACGAACGTACCTGCGTAGTAGCAGGCGATCACCCCCAGTTGGAACCAGTTGGTCCGCTCCGGACCGAGCTTGGGAGCGACCGATGGGGTCCGGGCCCCACGCACGGAACGAAGGCCCCGAAAGGCCTCCGTTCCCGTTCTTTCCGCGGTCGCCGCGCTGCTGGAGAAACCATGTGCTGCTGGGCACGCGGTCCCTGCTACTTCTTGCCCGTCTCCCACGTGAGCCAGCCCGAGTAGGTCTTCGAGCCATAGGTTGGGTCCGTGGCGTCGAACATACCCGTGCTAACGATGGTCCCCCTCAGGCGTGGGAGAGGACAAACGGAGCTCGCGATCGTGCTGACACAAGTTTCCCATCCTCTGAAAGCGTAGGCAGGGTCGAGGTATCCGGCTCCCGCTAGGTCGGCGGCCCAGCTGAGCTTCTTCCCATTGAGCGTGCCGTCAAAAAGAGCCCACCCTTCCAGCGTGTATGGGCCCTTGCCAGAGAGGGCAGGAGGAGAAACGGGGGCACGGGCGGTGACGCCTTCGACAAAGGTGCCCTCCAGGTTCCCGTGAAACTTGTAGGTGTACACGCTTCCAGCCTTGACAAGTTCGTTGGTCGTCGGGTCCTGGGAGAGGATGGTCCCGTCCACCCCACCAACGAGCTCGATGGTCCCCACGACACGCGTTTGCTGGTTGTTGCCAAGCCCCCCCGGTGCGGCAAGGGCCGCCCCGGTCGCAACGAGTCCTACGAGCAGTACCAGCATGAGCGCGGTCAGAAACAGCCTCTTCTTGGTCTTCGTGGTACACGCACCTCCTCTGTACGATTACTTCACCTTGGGAACACGACCCACTCAACGGCTCATAGAACCTACCTTCACGCCGGTCTCCTTCCCCCCGGGCGCAGCGGGAGTCTTTCGGATTGTTGTTCGCTTTTCGTACTCACGGAGACGAGATCGACGCCCAGATCGGCGAGTTGGTCGAGCACCCCGCGGAGCGCGGCTTGGTCACGGACCGATCCGCTCAACGTTGTTTCACCACGTTTGGTGTGGGTAATGGCGAGACCAGCGAGCGAGTCCGACCAGTCTTCGGCAAGGTGGCCCTTGATGCGAATGCGCACGTGCTCCATGAGACAGGTGTAGCAGGGCGCGGGGGATGGTTTGAATAGAGCGAGAGATATATCCGGGGGTTGATTTCCCGGGAGGAGCCTAGATGAGCTTGAGCTCCCGGGCGCGGGCGATGGCCTTCGTACGCCCGGTGACATTCAGCTTCTCGGAGATATTGTGAATGTGTACCTTGGAGGTCCCCAGGCTGATGAACAATCGCTGGGCGATCTCGCGGTTGGATAGCCCCGCCGCCAGCAGCCGCAGGATCTCTGATTCGCGCTCGGTCAGCAGCCCATACACCCCGGCCGGCTGCCTCGCCTTCCCCTTTGTCTTGGCTTGCGCCTCGGCTTCGATGATCGTCAGCAACGTGGCAGCGTAGTTGGGCGTAATGCCACGCGAGACCGCTTTCCTCAGCAGCGGAACAAGCGCAGCTCCTTCATCCACAAACGTACGGATCCAACCCTCTGATTCGCCCGCAGCGAGAGCTTCCCCGAGGAAGCCGAGCGCCTCGTCCGGCGTAGAGGCCGAGAGGGCCTGAGCCACGCGGATTGCAATCAACCATCCGCGCCATTCAGGGGACAGCAGCTCGACGTGGGCGCTCTCGTAGAGGCTCCGGATCTCCTCTGACATTCGCACGTTGTCGCCCTGGACGGCAAAGAGACGTATCCAGAAGCAAGCGATACCAGAAGGGAACCTCGTCCCGATGACGCGCGAACTGCTCGCCCCAGCGCGAGGCTTCGTCCAGGTCACCCTGGGTCAAGGCCAGCTGAACGTGGTACCCCGCCTGGTGAATCCGGGCCTGCGGATCGGTGTTGCCTGTCATCATGTGGTCGGACTCCAGTGCCGTCTGGAGAGCACCGGCCTCATCGCCTTGGGCCAGCCTGATCCGCATCTGATACCGATAGAGTTCCCAAAGGAACTGCGGCGTACCTAGGAGCCGGTTGAGCTCGAACCCCTTGTTCACGTGAGAGGTCGCCGCTTCGAGGTCGTTGCGTTCGTAGAAGACCGCGGCAAGTTGAATATGAGGTCCAGCCGCGGCCGGTAACTCTCGAACAAATCCCATCGCCTGTTCAGCGAGCTCGACAGCACGAGACAGTTCCCCCCGCCACTGGCTGATGCTGCCGAGGAAAGCCAACGTCGATGCGGACAGCCAGCCACTCCCAGTCTGCCGGCCCGCCTCGTGACCTTCCCAGAGCAACCGCTCGGCGTCTTTGAGGCAGCCCTTGACCCAGTACATACTCCCAAGGCTCAAGCCAACGGCACCACGCAAGTCCAGATCGGCAGGAGACAACAAGGGCAGCGCTTTCTGGGCGAGCGCCATGACCTGTGGCAGGGCTAGACTGCCGCGTACAATGGCGACTATCGCCCGGTAGGCGAGAATCCTGGCGAACTCCGGGGAGTCCTCACTAACAAGTGGTTCCACCCGTGCGAGCACGGTTTCGGCCGCCTCGTCTTGCCTTGTGAATACCAGTGCCATGGCGTAGGCGCTGGCGAGTGCCGGATTGGCAAACAAGACGTCTTCGGGCACCGCGTGTAGCCACCCCAGGAGAGTGACCATCTCTCCGGTCTGTTTCTGCCGTTCACTCACGTCCAGTATCAGGCTCGCGGCCGCCTCCCAGTCGCGCGCGGCGAGGGAGTGATCTATCGCCTCATTGAGGAACCCACTGCGCTCGAACCAGCGGCTTGCCCGCCGGTGCAGCTCCGAGATCGCTTCATGACCGTTGGCTCTTTCGGCTTGGTGGCGAAGGAGCTCGGCGAAAAGGTGCTCATACCGATACCACTCTCTCGACTCGTCCAGGGGGACAAGAAACAGGTTCGCACGCTCCAGGGTGGGCAAGAGCGCCTGGCTGTCGGTCCTCCCGGTTACTGCGTCACATAGGGGAGCGGTGAGCTTCTCCAGCACCGACGTCTTCAACAGGAAATCCACTACGTCGCCGGACTGCTGCTGCAGGACCTCTTCGACAGGAAAGTCTATGACGTAGCGCTGGCTGCCGGCAAACCCGTCGATGAACTCCGAGATGTCCTCCGGCCGCCCCATGGATAGGGCGGCCATCTTGAGTCCGACGGCCCAGCCTTCTGTGCGCAGGTTGAGAGCGTTGACGTCTTCGGCGGAAAGCTGAGTCCCTCGTAGCACACTCAGCAGTCCAGCCGCTTCGTCGAGTGTGAAACGCAGTTCATCGGCGCCTATTTCCAGCATCTTCCCCCGGCCCCGCAAGCGGGCCAGCGGCAAGGGTGGGTCCGTTCTGGTCGCGATCACCAAATGCAGGCGCGGAGGCATGTGCTCGAGCAGGAACGTGATACCGGCGTGTACGTCCTGGGACCTTATGAACTGATAGTCGTCCAGCACCAGGACAAGGTCCTTGGAGACGCTCGAAAGGTCGTTGATCAGGGCCACCAACACCGGCTCGACCGGCGCCGGCTGGGGCGAATGGAGCAAGGCCAGGGCCGTTTCCCCGATTCCAGACCGAACGGGTCCTAGCGCCGCGATGAAATAGTCCCAGAACCGCTCTGGGTCGCTATCGCCCTCGTCCAGTGACACCCAAGCCGGGTGCACCTCTGGCCGATCCTGGCGGGCCCACTCGCCTAGCAGTGTCGTCTTGCCAAAGCCCGCAGGCGCCGAGACGAGGACAAGGTCATAACCGAGACCCTCTTGGAGGCGTTCGGCCAAGCGCGCACGTGGCACCAACCGAGGTCGTGTCGGAGGAATAGCTGTCTTTGTCGCCAACAGTGGTGCTTCCATTCGCACCTTGACCTGTCCGCGTCACCCGCCCCAGCCCAGTGTACGGCCCAGTCGGCTCCCAGGTAAAGCCTGAATGTCATCGGCGTCTCGACTACGGTCATCGCCGACTCCGAGGATAGTCTGGCCGACGCGCTCGGTCGCGGTTGACTCTTTCTCGCTCGATCTCCCGCGCTGCCCGAAATGCGGTCTCTATCTCGCCAGCAGCCACTTGGCCCAAGCACCGCGGCAATGCTCAGGGATGACCGCCCCAACGGGAGGCCCTGCTAGGGCACGGCCAAGGTTTGCCCCGTCCGGGTCCTACCCACTCGCCAGCCGAACACCCATCTCGAATGCCTTCTGGCAGTCCATCGGGAAACGCTCGGCCCGGATCTTGGCACGAGCCTCCACGTCGAGCATGGCTGCGTTCATCGCCGAGTAGTCCGCGAACTGGTATGTCTCGTACGCGGCGAGGACCTCCGTCGTGCCCTTGAGAATCCCCAACATACGGGCGTGATTCTCGAAGAGCACATCATACTGAACAGCCTTCATGAACTCCTCCGGACAGTTCATCGTGAAGATGAACCCGCACGACACCTGCCGCGCGAACGCGGACTTGCCGAACTCGTCATAGGAGACGCTGGGAAACAGCAGGCGTTCGAGAAACGACCGCATCTCTCCGGTGACGTCGCCAAGGTAGATGGGCGAGCCCAGGAGGAGGACGTCGCTCTCGATTGCTTCCCCGAGCACGTCCCGCAGGTCGTCGCGCATGGCGCAGAGACCGTCGCAGGCATTGCCCTTCTTCTTGCACGAGAAGCAGCTTGTGCAGCCCTTGTAGGTGAGGTCGTAGAGATGGAACAGCTTCGTCCGCGCCCCCGCGCTTTCGGCGCCGGCAACGGCGCTCTTTAGCATGGTGGCGGTGTTCCAGTCCTTTCTCGGGCTTCCGTTCACTGCGATCACATTCATGCTTGCTCCGCTTCTTGGTCGTCGTACTGCCCACATGCTACCGCGCCACGCGGGTGCGCTTCATTACCGTCGAACGGTGAATCCGCGCGGGATTCGGCGTCGGATTTCGCGGCGAATCCCGCGGATATCCTCCCGCCCGCCGTCTGCCTGAGCACTAACGAGGCGGCCGCCAGAATCTTGAGCCAGTCGTGCAAGATTTGCGGCCCGAGCGCGTCGGCGACGCTCATGACGGCCTCCCCGAGGCTCCGGTCGACGATCTCGAACAGACGGGTTGTCTCCGGAGTCAGACGGACGAGGATGGCTCTCCGGTCGTTCTTCGACCGGGTGCTCTTGATGATCTTCTTGGTCACCAGCAGGTCGACCATGACCGAGGCAGCCGCCGGCGTAACGCCGGTCGTTTCGGCAAGCTTCTTGAGCGTGATCCCGTCCGGGTATACGTCGCACAACTCCTTGACCGCGATGATAGTGTTGCTCTGAGCTCGCGTCACATCGTTCAGCCAGAGGTCGTCCCCCTTCTTCTGCTTCTGGACTTCACTGGTTGCGTGCGAACGGAGGAGGTCGAGGACTTCCTCGGTCAACTTCCAGATTGATTCGGAGACCTGCTCCATGGTGGGCTCGGTAGCCGACTCCGGCGAGCCTGCATCGTCAATTCTCATCGGCATGATGTCTGTCCCGTCCAATGGAAAGAGCACTATAGGGCTAAAGTACTACAATTACGATTCTGACCAGGCCATGAGAAGGTCGCCGGATACGGTGAGGTGTCTCGGGAGTCACGAGAAAGGGTGGATGCGCCGTGGCATACGGATACGCTGGAAAGATCCTCTTCGTCAATCTGACAACGGGCACGATCGACGTCGAGACTCCCGATGACAGCTTCTATCGAAGCTGTATCGGAGGAACAGGGATGGGCGCCAAGGTCATCATGGAGCGGACGAAGGCAGGAGCCGACCCCTTGGGCCCGGACAACATGCTGGCGTTCGTGCCGGGACTGCTGACGGCCACTGGGGCGTACGGGGCGGGGCGCTTTATGGTGACCACCAAGTCGCCGCTGACCCTTGGCTGGGTCGACTCGAACTCCGGAGGCACGTGGGGCCCGGAGCTCAAGTTGGCCGGATATGACGGGGTGTTTGTTACCGGAGTGTCCGACAAGCCCGTGGCCCTTGTCATCGACAAGGGTGAAGCCCGCCTCATCGATGCGGCCCATCTCTGGGGCAAGGATACCTACGAGACCGACGACGCTCTTCAAGAGCAACTGGGTGAACCCGGCAGCTGGGTCATCTCCCTCATCGGACCGGCGGGAGAGAAGTGCTCGCTGCTGGCGGGGATCGTCAACGAGAAGGGCCGCATAGCGGCCCGTTCGGGTGTCGGCGCGGTCATGGGTTCCAAGAGGCTTAAGGCCATTGCGGTCCGGGGCGCGAAAGGCCGCCTGCCGGTAGCCGACGGGGAGGGTCTCAAGACCGTCCAGAAGGAGTACTTGGCGGCGATCAAGGCGAGTCCATTTATGGGAGGGCTCACCGCCGCCGGCACCGGCGGAGGGGTGAGCTTCTTATTGTCGGTCGGTGACTGCCCGACCGACAACTGGAAGAGCACCGGCACGGAATCCATGCCGACGGCCACCAACCTCGACGCCGCCAACATGGATGTGTACAAGCTCAAGAGCTACGGCTGCCATTCCTGCCCGGTGCGGTGCGGTGCCATCCTCAAGATCGAGGAAGGTCCCTATGCCAGTGAGGACGAGACACACCGGCCCGAATACGAGACCCTGGGCGCTTTCGGAACGCTGTGCCACAACGAAGGCAAGGAAGCTATCGTACGGGCCAACGAGATCTGCAACCGGTACGGCATCGACACCATCGGTGTGGGCGGCACCATCGCGTTCGCTATCGAATGCTATGAGAACGGCCTCATCACCGCGGAGGACACCGGCGGACTGGAGCTCGACTGGGGCAATTCGGCCGCCATAGTGGCCCTCACCGAGCTGATGTCGAAACGGGAAGGATTCGGTGCCGTTCTCGCCGATGGCTCGAGGCGCGCGGCCGAACGGATAGGCAAGGGCAGCGAACAGTACGCCATGCATGTCGGCGGGCGCGAACTCCCGATGCACGATCCGAGGTTCGCACCTGCCATGGGCCTGCACTACATCGCCGACGCCACACCAGCGCAACATTGCGGCTCCCAATCGCTGGCCCTACTTGACGGAGGCACCCCTCTCGGGGACGACCCGATACTGCAGTCGACGTCCACGGAGGTCTTCGGCAACTACGACCAGAAGGGCGAGCACTATGCCCGCGGCGCTGCCTACTACCATCTCTTTAGCGCTGCCGGTCTGTGCGCGCTCTATTGCCAGTTTGACACCCCCCCAGTGATCCCCTTGATACGGGCGGTCACCGGTTGGGACATAGACTGGGAGGAGGGGCTCGAGGCGGGCCGTAGAATCCTCACACTTCGTCAGGCGTTCAACTTCCGGGAGGGCATACGCCCCGAGGACTACTGTTTTCCCAAGCGGTTCGAGTCCGCCTTGAGCGCGGGTCCGATGGCAGGGCACGACATACCTTTCGAAGCGCTTCGAAAGGACTACTACGAGGCTCTCGGGTGGGATCCGGAGAGCGGCCGGCCGCTTCCACAAACCCTTAGGGATCTGGGACTACAAATCAACGCATGAGCATGTGCAGGGCGTGGTGCCCGCTCAGAACTTGAACGTCGCAGGTGTCGGGACCGGCGTGAACTCGCCGTCGTGGAACTTGGCATTGTCGGTGATGGCAAGAACGATCATGTAGTAAGGGTGGTCCACCCGCTTGTAGTACATGGGGTTGTGGAGCACTTTCCCCGGCACGTAAGTCGCCGTGGGCTCGGTGAAGCTGTACTCCTCGTCGGCCAGCTTCGGCATGGACTGCATCACGGTAGGCTACTACAAAGACAACGACGGCATCATAGGAACGCACATGTCTCTTCTCTCAGCGGGGATCTACATTCTGGAAGGCTGTGCTCTCGCAGGCGTGCCGGCCAGCGAGTACGAACTACTCTGCCTGCCACTTCTCCTGCTCAAGGGCGACGCCGGCCCCTGCCGCGCGATCTTGCGCCCGCTGAAATGACAGGTGCCGCGGCGCGCTGACCTCTCCCGCGAGCCGAACTTGGCCCGTTTGCCGCCCCTAGCCGGCTTGAATTGCGACCACCGTCGCCTTCTGTCAATATCCCTTCTTGGACGCCGAGAGCAGGGTCCTCGGCGCACTGACCGGGCAGAAGAAAAGGAAGGGGGCGCTTCCATGGACAAGAGCGAGCGTGCCGTCGAGCAGTTCAAAGCCGGCCTCAACTGCTCCCAAACGGTCTTCAGGCAGTACGCTGAGGACTATGGTGTCGACCGGGAGTCGGCACTGAAGATCGCCTGCGGCTTCGGAGGCGGCTTGGGGCGCATGGGGTACACCTGCGGAGCGGTGACCGGGGCGATCATGGTCCTGGGTCTCGCCACCTGCGGACCCGACCCGACCGCGCTCACGACCAAGGTGCGCACTTATGGGCTGGTGCAGTCCTTCATCCAGCAGTTCACGGCGCGGCATGGAGCCACCTCATGCCGCGAGCTTCTCGGCTGCGAGATCGGCACCCCCGAAGGTCACGAGGAGGCAGTTCAACGTGGGCTCTTTCAGACCAGGTGCCCCGAGTTCGTGCAAGACGCGGTCGAGATACTCGAGGATATGCTCTGACGGGCGAGGGGGCCTCGAATGAAGATCGTTGACCTCACCGAGGACAAGAAGGACCTGTTCTGCCTCTGCCTCGAGGACTGGTCCGAGGACGCCAAGGAGGCGGGGCCGAAGCGCAGGGAGTGGCTGGACCGGTGTGAGAAGCATGGACTCCGGGCCAAGCTCGCCCTGGATGACAACGGGGTCGAGGGAGGAATGATCCAGTACGGGCCGATTGAACAGTCGTTCGTCGACGGCTCAGGACTCTACTTCATCTACTGCATCCACGTGCACGGCTACAAGCAAGGACGCGGTGACTTCCGCAAGCGCGGCATGGGCAAGGCTCTGCTCCGCGCTGCCGAGGAGGACGCTCGCGCGTTGGGCGCGCTCGGGATGGCGGCTTGGGGGACCGCACTCCCGTTCTGGATGAAGGCATCCTGGTTCAAGAAGCACGGTTACCGCAAAGCAGATCGCCAGGGCACGTCCGTGCTTCTGTGGAAGCCGTTTGACGCCGATGCACGGCCCCCTCGCTGGTTCCCCAAGGCGGATAGACGACCGGAGCCCATACATACGAAGGTGGACGTCATCGCGTTCACCAGCGGCTGGTGTCTGGCGCAGAATCTCGTCTACGAGCGTGCCAAGCGCGCCGCGGCCGAGTTCGGCGAGGCGGTGGTGTTCCGCGAGATCGACACGTCGGAGCGGGGTGCCGTTGCCGAGTGGGGTGTGTCGAATGGGGTCTTTGTCGGGGGCAAGAACCTCCAGAAGGGGCCGCCGCCGAGCTACGAGAAGATTCGCAAGACGATCGCCGGGAGGTTGCGCCCTCAAGCGTGATCGTTCGGGGCGAGTCGGTTAGCGTTTTGGAGCTTGACGCTATATATCGTTAAATGGTATATAGCGTTCATGGCACCAATGCGTGAACNNGTGCGTCGCTAATCGACGGGCCTCGCCACGGCTGGGGGATCGTCCGGGAGACCGCCGACCTCTCTCAGGGTCGTGTGCGGCTGACGGCGGGAACCCTCTACGGAGCCCTTGAGCGTCTCAAGACCGAGGGCCTCGTGGACATGGACCGCGAGGAGATCGTCAACGGTCGCTGCAGAAGGTACTACCGCTTGACCGCATTGGGGCAGCGCTTGCTCGAGGAGGAGGCTGCGCGTCTCGCCGAGTCCGCGCAGATTGTGCATGAGCGGTTGCTGTCGATCCGGCGGCCGGAGATCAAAGGGGCGACGTCTTGAAAGATCTCGTTCTGCGCTTGTCCCTTCGCACGTACCCATCGACGAGGCGCGAACGCGACGGCCGGGCGATTCTCGATTTGGCCCGCGACCTCTCGTCTGCGAGTCGCCTAGCATTTCTCCGTGAGGCCGGCGGCATGATCGCCGGAGGCTTCCGTTCTCGCGGCAGGTTGCTGCGCTTCGACCTGACCAGGGCGCCGTGGCACGCCGCGCGAGAGCGCTTGGCGCTGCCCCTCGCGGTGAGCATGCTGTGCGTGATCGGAGCTTCCATAGCCTCGGCGCTCGCCCAGGCAGGAATGGTCGGCTGGGTCGGCTGGTGGGCGCTGCTCTTCCTTGCCGGCGCCGTCGGCGCGGTTGTCGGAGCCGCGTCCGGACGCCGCTATCTCACGATCACGGCCTCCTCTGCGCTCTTGATCCTTATGGCCCAGGACTCATTCTTGTTGCTGGCTGACAGTAACCGATCGCAATGGCGATGGGAGGCGCAGACGGGCATGGGAGGGGTGAGCCTCTTCGCCATATGGTTGCCGGTTGCCTTGCTGCTCATCAGCTGCGCGGGCGCCGTGGGTAGCGCCGGCGGAGCGAGTCGCAGGGGCAAGGCGTTGATCATTTCGCTGCCCGTCGTCATGTCGGTTGCCTCGGCACTTGCGGCGGCGCGCTGGCCGACTCTGTTGATACTGCTGGGGGTGGTTCTGATCTACGCGCCGCTCGCGCTCGTGGCCGGCATGGTCTATCGCGGAGCGGTCCGGAAGCACTCGGTCACAAGGACCGCGGCAGCACTCCTGGTGGCCGCAAGTTGCTTCCCGGTCCTCTGGCTTCTGGCTTTCGTCGTGCGATACCCCTCGGCACTGGAACCCTGGTTCCCACTTCTCTACTTCGGGTGCGGCGCGCTCGTCGCATGTGTCATGATCCGGTTCCTCATCCGAGATCGCGCCGGTGGAGCCAGGAGAGAGGAGTGCGGCGCTACGACGAGCGCATGGCCGGGTTTCGAGGTATCGGCGGAAGCGCAGACAATCCTTGCCCGCCTCTCACCCTCTGCCGGAGGGGATAGCTTCAGGAGGGACTCGGAGCCATCCGGCTAGAGGGGCACGCTGCTATGATGGCGCGCATGCAACCGGTCCGAGACCTTCCCCATCCATCCCACTCCGATCCTGAGTCCTCCCTCACCCCCAGCGTCGGCCTCGTGCTCGAGGGGGGCGGCATGCGCGCCGCCTACACCGGGGGGGTGCTCGACGCGTTCCTCGACGAGGGCGTCGACTTCCCGTACGTGATCGGCGTCTCGGCCGGGGC
>PMIZ01000410.1 GCA_003157225.1 Actinomycetota bacterium
TTCCCGGGCTTTGTCGGCGACCTTGTGGGTCACTTCTTTCACTTTGCCGCTCGCCTTGTCGATCTCGCCCTCGCGCTTCAGGTCCGCGTTGTCCGTCACTTCGCCTACAGCCTTCTTGACCCGGCCCTTAGCCTTGTCCGCTGCACCTACCATGATGTCTCCTTTCCGAATCAATCATCGGGAGTTAGGTACCCGGCCGGTGAGTATGCGAACCCCGGGTTCCCTGGATGCTCCAACCCTGGGGAGGTGGGGCTACGACAACGTCAAGGCCCGGCCGGCTGCATGTTAGACCGTCTATGGTTCGAACCGCCCTGGCCCGGGTAGAGTGCATTCGTCTCTCACTACCTTCTCAGGAGGCTCCGATGAAAGGGAACGCCAAGCTCATCGAGACGTTGAATTCGCTGCTGGCGGATGAACTGACCNNGAGATGAAGCACGCCGAGAAGCTCATCGGCAGGATCCTTTTCCTGGAGGGTAGACCGACGGTGAGCGTCCTTGAGAAGATGTCGATCGGCGCGGATGTCCCCCTTCAGCTCGCCGGAGACCACTCGCTCGAGATGGTGGCCATCAAGGCATACAACGCCGCAATCAAGCAGGCCGGCGAGGTCGGCGACTTCGCCACTCGGGAGATTCTCGAGCATATCCTCCAGGATGAGGACAGGCATATCGACGACATCGAGGAGCTGCAGGACCAGATCGGACAAATGACGCTTCCCATCTTTCTCTCCACCCAGGTCAGCGGGTAGGGATCAGTGCTCAGCGGACGACGTGCGGGTCCTCTTGCGTGTGCAAGGCGGCTGAGGAATTCGACCGGAGATCCGCCTTACCCGGCCACGAGGCTAACGCGTCAAACTGGGGACGACCGACCTGCCGGCGGCCCACGCGGAGGCTTTCGCGATCCGCTGTGGAATAGCTTGGGGAGCGAAGAACACCGCCGGCGAAAGTCAGTCCAAACAGGGGGCAGCAAGCGTGGCGAATTCGGACCCGGTGGGCCGGGATCCACTTGGCGAAAAGGTAAGAGCCTGGTGGCTTGAGGTCTTGTCGGGTGAGCCGGGTCGCGACCATCCCATCTACGGTCCGAACCTTCGTGCCAACCTGAGCGGGGATGTCCTTGAGGTCTCCGGTCTAGTCGAGTCAAAGGATGCAGAGGAGAAGCTGAGAACCGAGATCCTGACGCTCGACGAAGGCGGCATCTGCCAAGTCCGCTTCAAGGTGAAGGTGGTCGAGCCCCACGGTGATCGCGGGGTCCTCAAGCAGACGATCATGGCCTTCTTTACCAATGCGCAGCAGACCCGCATGGCGGAGAGGTACTTGGAGGGCCATCCCGGCGTCACGCCCACTCGCGTAGAAGTCCTCGATGAGGAATCGGTGGTGCCCGTCCTGAAGGAGTTGGCCAACGAGTGGCGACGAGAATTGGCTGACGGGTTTAGGAAGGGCAAGAGTCTTCTTCTGGTCGAGGTAGACGAAGTCGAGGCCTTCCGGGCCATAGAGCTTCTAGACGACACGAAGGGCGTCGAGATACTGGTCCTCCCGCCGACGGTTTAGCGTGAGGGACCCCTGAAAACAGTGAAAGCGAAAGAAACCGCCACTCCCGCAGAATTGCCGGCCGAGTCGGCGCTGGAGGCCGTCGCCACGCGGCGCAAGCTGCATCCTCGTGAAGCGCTTAAGGCTCTCGGCCTCGGGGTCATCACTGGAGCCGCCGACAACGATCCGGCCGGTATCACCACCTATTCCGTGGTCGGGGCGAGCGTGGGATTCACGCAGAACTGGCTGCTCGTCCTCTCGACACCCCTGGTCATATTCGTGCAACTGATGGCGGCTAAGGTGGGGATCGTCACAAAGACTGACCTGGCCGGAGCCATCCGCATCCACTACGGTAGAGCGGTGGCCATGCCCGCCGTGCTCCTCACCGTGGTGGCGAACGTCATCGGCATAGGCGCAGATCTCGTTGCTATAGCCGTGGCTCTTCAACTCATCACCGGGGTCCGTCTCCTCTACTTCGTGGTCCCCGTGGCCGCGGCCTTGGGCTATGTCACCATCTTTTTCGACTACAAGCGGCTCTCCCGCTATCTACTCTGGGTAGTGCTGGCTTTTGTGAGTTATGCGATCGCCGCGTTTCTTGCTCGTCCAAACTGGGTCCAGGTCTTCCACCAGACGTTCGTTCCCCACCTACAGCTCACCTCCACCTATTGGTTCGGCGCGGTCGGCCTCCTGGGGACGACCATCACCCCCTTTCTCTTCTTCTGGCAGACGAGCGGGGAGATCGAGGAAAGGCGGGGCGTGCAGGCTCTCACCAGAAGCCAATTCGGGAACGCCGTCGGCCTCATCACTTCGAACGTGGCCGCCTTCTTCATCATCGTGGCCACCGGGTCGGTTCTTTTCAAGCATGGGGTGCACATCGCTACAGCCGCCGACGCCGCCAAGGCCCTGGAGCCCTTCGCCGGTCCTGCGGCCAAGTACCTCTTCGCCATAGGCATCATCGGATCAGGGTTCATAGCGGTCCCCGTGCTCGCCGCCTCGACGGCGTACTCGGTGGCGGGGCTGTTCGGGTGGCGAAGAGGGCTGGCCCGCCAGACCCGGAACGCCCCTCATTTCTATCTGGTCTTGGGCATCGGGTTTCTTCTCGGCATGGAACTCGCGGTCGCCGGCGTGGACCCTATCAAAGCGCTGTTCTACTCCCAGGTCCTCGATGGACTCATCGCGCCTGGGCTTATTGTGATCCTGCTTCTCTTGACTTCCTCTCGGAAGGTGATGGGGGATTTCGTCAACGGCGCTCTCACCAAGTTCTGGGGTTGGGCGGCAGTTGCCGTCATGGCCGGCGCGGATGTCGCTCTGATCTACCAGCTGGCCACGACGGGTTTACCAAAGTAGCTCGGGAGTCTTGTTCGGCCTGCTTCCGGGGGAGTTGAGCCAGCAGCCACCGCCGAACGGCCCGGCGATGCAGCTCACCGACAGGCCGTGGGTCGACCAACCGCCCTCCATCAGCGGGAATCACATCGTCCGGACCCGCCACTCTTCAGGCCGCCCTATCTTCGTGGCCAGCCACACGCAGTCGTGATGATAGTCGCCTAGGAGAGCCCCTGCGAGTAGGCTCTCGCGGACTAGACCACGTCGCCAATAGCTGCCGCCTGTCGGGGATGGAGCTGGCGAAAAGTCACCCCAAGCAGCGCCCCAGATAGCGTGAAATGTGGGTGGCTGGTTCAAGTCCGGGTCCCGCCACCCAAAGTTCCTGCTAATAGCAATGCGTTGTCTTCGTGTAGCTTTGGCGCAAGCCCGTTTGAGCCAACATTCAGCCAACGAACCATGTGTCCTTCGTTGGCACCTGCCGGCGCGGGATGTCCTCCAAGGGCATTTCTTTGCTGGTGTTCGCTCCCCACATCGCCTGGGCGACGCCTTGATACGACATGGGCTCGACAGGGCGACGGGCAAGGGGGACGGGGAAAGCGAAGGCCTGCGGTTGTTATCATCGAGTCGACACGGTGCCCTCTAACCCGAAGGACGACCATGGACAAGATTGATCTCGGCTCCCAAGGTTTCCTCTATCCCATGCCGATGACTCTCGTCGGTGCCGACCTTTCGACCGGGCCGAACTTCCTTGCGGCCGCCTGGGTAAGCCGCTGCCAACCGAACCCGCCTCGTCTCATGGCGGCACTAGGCAAAGTCCACGCTACCAATACGGGTATCCGCGAGCGTGGGGAGTTCAGCGTCTGCATCCCCAGCGTGGACCAGGTGGCAGTGACGGACTGGTGCGGTCTCAATTCGGCTAGTCGGGGCGCGGACAAGGCCTCCCCGTTCACCCTCTTTCGCGGGTCTCTTGAACATGCACCGATGATCACCGAGTGTCCACTCTGCCTAGAATGCCGCCTCTACCAGACGGTTGACCTCGGAACCCACGAGTTATTCGTGGCTGACATCGTCGGCACCTGGACGGAAAAACGCTTCCTTATGCCGGACGGGAAACCTGACCTCGCGAAACTGCGCCCCTTCGTGCTGACCATGCCCGACAACCGCTACTGGGCCGTGGGGGAGCATATAGCGGACGCGTGGAGCGTGGGACGGAGACACGGGGCCTAAGAACTCGTTAGCTTGCCCCAGCATGATAATCGGCCCACGGCAAAGCGAGGGTAGCGCCCCTATCGCGCCACGGCCAGCTGGGTGGGACAATGTGTGCAGTGCCCGCGGCCAAAGGAGGCGCCATGCAACGTTTCACTCTGACCCTCGAATTCCCCGATCTGAAGCCTCACCAGTGGATCACCTTGCGGGCCATGGCGGAGAAGTGCCTCCGCGAGGATTCTGAGGGCAGGTCCGGTCTGGATGACGAGGTCGACGGTTGGGACATGGGCTTCTGGCTCTTCCGCCTCCTCCTTTGCGGCTGTAACGTGATAGATGTGCTCGGCGAGGAGCACACGGTCAAGGCCGGCTTCGACTTCGAGGATTTGATCAGGCCCGCTGAGTAGGCCCGCGGCAAGTCGGGCAGCGCGGCCGAGACCGAAGCCGGAGCTAGCTGACCGGTTACGCAGAAGCACACGGCAGCCCGATCGCGTATGCCACTTTTTCCCATCCTCGATCCTCCTGTCCCTCTAGCCGCCGCAGGTGTGTGGTAGTCACCGCCCGCGCTAAGACCCTCAGCGACCGAAAAATGGAGGAGAGGTGGAGCCCAAGCCGCCTCGCCTGGGGGAGCTGAACCACTTCTGGGCGAGGCGACTCATCAGGCGCGTGTTTGAGGGGTCCTGATTTGGGGCACATCGATGCTACGTGTTGGCACTCGCGGGTAGGAAGTGCCAATCCCCCCAAGCAGCCACCTCGTTCCCTTGTCGGAACAGCCCACAAACTACCGCAGCGATGAGGACGGTCGATGGATGGCACGATCCCTCCTAAGACCTCGGCTCGGTCCGCGCAGCTGCGCCGACGGGTGAGTGGTCCTAGCAGAGCCTCAAAGATTCTGCCCTTACAAAGGGTATGGGTCCGAGCCAGGCTTCCCGAGTTGGCAGGCTCCGAGGAGCGGATTACCGGATGGGCCTAGACGACGGCCTGGCAAAGGACCGGGTGGGCGAGCTGTTCGTCCGGGAGTGCGACGTCAACCGGGAGCGGGCACAGGTGCGGAGGGCCTGCCGGGGCGATACCTCAGCCATCGAAGCTCTCTACCGCACCCACTACGAGCCGGTCTTCCGCTACATCTTCTTTCGGCTGAGATCAACCGTCGCCACCGAAGATGTCACGCACCAGGTGTTCTTGGGGATGTGCCAAGGTCTGTCTCGCTACCACGATGAGGGCAAGCCTTTCGTTGCCTGGCTCTACGGCATTGCCAAGAAGCAGGTCGCCTATCACCAGAAGGGCCAAAGGAGGGCCGCCCTCCCGGTCGAGCTGGAGTCTGGCCAGGAGCTGATAGCAGAGACGGCCGGACCTCATGCCACCCTCGAAGGGCGAGAGCGTCGGCTGGCCATTGCCGAGGCGCTTCACTCCATACCCGCTCGCCAGAGAGAGGCCATCATCCTTCGCTACATCGTCTCGCTCTCCCTGGCGGAAACGGCAGCGGCCCTGGGTCGCAGCGAGGGCGCCGTAAAGCAGCTGCAGCTCCGCGGTCTGTCTTCGCTCAGGAATTCTCTTGACTTTGCCAAGGGGTCGAGATCTCTGTTGAGTTTGACGGATTGACGAGCGGGTCAGGCGCCAAGCCCGGCCGTTGCGCGAATCCTGTCGGGGCTTGGCAGCACGGACAAGTGGCGCCGCGGGGTAAAGTTGCGTTCTCTTTCAGTCTAGTGGGCGGGTCGGACTGGAAAGTGACGTGCGAGGGGCAGGAGCGCAGCGGATGCCTAGCCTCACCTTGCTCGGACGACGCGTCAGGGCCGCCCCTACTGAGCCGAGTTTTCAAGCTCGCCATCTCCCGGGTGAGGCACTAGAATAGATTGAGTCGCCTGTTCTGTCTCGGATCCAGTTCGGGAGGGTGCCATGCCGGAGGCCAGCGATTACACCCCTCGCATCGTCAACCATGCCCTTGTCCCTGCGGTCGGATCATATGAGGTCGACCCTACGCACACATTCGTCACTTTCAGCGCCCAACATCTGGCGATCGGCCGGGTGCGGGGTCGCTTTGGAGCGGTGAGCGGGACGATCACGATAGCCGACGATCCCTCGGCTTCGACCATAGAAGCCAAAGTGGAGTCGGCCTCGGTTAACACGCTCGTGGCCATGCGTGACGACGATCTTCGCTCTGAGCACTATCTCAACGTTGCCGCTCACCCCACCATGACCTATCGGAGTACCAGCATCAGTCAGGTTCCTGGAGGAGTGTGGCATGTGACCGGAGACCTCACGCTCCTGGGGATCACACGGTCCTTGGAACTGGCGGCCCATTTCGGTGGCGAGACGATCGACCCGTGGGGTAACGTCCGAATCGCCGTTCACGCGGCGGGCTCGATTACCCGGCGTGACTTTGGACTCACGTACGAACTGCTCAAGGAAGCTGGAGGGCTGCGGGTCCGCAACGACATTTCCATCGAGACCGACGTCGAGGCCGTTCTTCGTTCGTGAGTTCTTGCTCGGGACGGCCTCCGGACGCGGGAATCACCCAGAGAAAGGCGGGGCAAAATGGGCGCCGAGGAGAACATGGAGCTGATGCAGACTCTCGACGATGCCTGGAACGCTCAGGACTGGGATACCTTCGATAAGCGTCACAAGGTGGACACCATCGTCCGCTGGCCCGCTCAGGCCCCCACCCATGGCATTCACGACCACCGCGCCGAGGGCGTGGCGATGTTCAGGACGTTTCCTGACAATCGAGTCGGAAACCGGCCTTACAAGGTCTTCTTTGCGAGCGGCGACTGGACCTGTTCGATCGCNNCTGGGACAACGGCCAGATCGTTGAGGAGAACCTGTTCTACGACTTGATGGGGATGATGTCCCAGCTTGGTCTGGGAAAGTGAGTCGGCCCGCCCTTCGGCTTTGGCCGGCACCGAAGAATCCGCACAATGCAGTAGTCAAGGGTGTCACGATGTTTGCCCCCACGGCGGAAGGCCACAAGATCGGTGAAAGCTGGGCCCCCAACTTGCAGTGGGTGGCTGGGATCCGAACTGGCATCAAGATCAGCTGGACATCCGGGATCTTGAACGGTTGTCTGGGCTCCTGGTAATGTGGTCTTGTCAAGCGCGGCGCCCGCGCTCTCTGACGCCGCTCCCTCCGTGAAGAGGACGAGTGATCGAGTGAATCATTGCGAGACCGACCACGCGGGAATCCTCGAGCGCACGTCACTTCTCGCATCTATTGTTGATGGGTCCGACGATGCCATCGTCGCCAAGACGCTCGATGGTGTCGTTGTAACCTGGAATGCGGCCGCAGAAGCTATCTATGGTTACTCCGCTGCCGAGATGATTGGTCGGCCCATCAGCGTTCTTATGCCCCCGGGGCGCGAAGACGAAATGACCACTATTCTCGCCAAGATACGAGCGGGGGAGCGGATTGAACACTACGAAACAGTTCGGGTTCGCAGGGACGGTCAGCCCACAGAAGTATCCCTTACGGTCTCTCCC
>PMIZ01000414.1 GCA_003157225.1 Actinomycetota bacterium
CCGCGGGATCGCGCGGCAACACCTGGGTGCGGGTCTTACCTCAGGCAGTGGCGGGAACCGAGCCGGAAGCGGCGCTTGGAGCGACGCCGGAAACGGCACCGGGGACCACGCGAAAGTTGAGCGCCAAGCAGGAAACTCTGCTGGCTAACATTCCACCCGAAGGGGCATTCATCGCGGAGGTCTGCGGCCGCGTGGGTGTCGGCCACGGTGTCGTTCAGACACTGGCGGCCCGGGGGCTGGTGGAAGTGACCAAACCGCCGCACGGCGCCGGCAGGCCGCCGGCCGGCGCCCCGGCTTCACCCGACGCTCCCCCGGACCTCTGGCCCGAGCAGCAGAGCGCGGTGGAGCAGCTGGAAGCCGCCTACCAACAACCGGGTCTGTCCGAACGCCTGCTGTGGGGCGTAACAGGCTCCGGCAAAACCGAGATCTACCTGCAACTGGTCGCACGAACCTTGCGTGACGGCGCGGGCGCCATCCTCTTGGTGCCGGAGATCGCGCTCACGCCGCAGATGCTCGCGCGGGTGCGCGCGCGCTTCGGGGAACGAGTCGGGGTCTTTCACAGCGGGCTTGCCGCCGGTGAGAGGCTGCGAGAGTACCGGCGCATCGCCCGGGGCGATGCGCCGGTGGTGGTAGGGGCGCGCTCGGCCGTGTTCGCACCCGTGGCACGCTTGCGCCTTATCATCCTCGATGAGGCGCACGACGGCTCCTACAAGCAGGAAGAGGAGCCTCGCTATCACGCCCGCACGGTAGCGCAGGCGCGGCTGGCGGCGGACGGCGGACTTCTGTTGGAGGGGAGCGCCACTCCGTCGGTGGAGAGCCTGGTGCGGCTCGACTCGATCGCGCGCCTCACGCAACGCGCCGCGGGCGCGCCTCCGGTCTGCGAGGCGGTAGACATGCGCCGTCAGGGCGGGGGGCTTCTTCTGGCGCCCCGCTGCCGGGAGGCGTTGGCCGAGATCCTCCGGCGCGAAGAGCAGGCCATCGTGTTTCTCAACCGCAGGGGCTACGCGGGACACGTCCACTGCGATCTCTGCGGGCACGTGATGATGTGCGCCGAGTGCGAACTGGCGCTCACCTACCACAGCGAACGGCGTCGCCTCGTATGTCATCACTGCGGGCGGGCCTACGTCCAGCCGCCACTCTGTCCCGCCTGCGGCGAGGCGCCGCTCACTCGGGCCGCGCCCGGCACGGAGCGTCTCGACAGGGAGTTGCGGACGCTGGTTCCGCACGAGAGCGTGTTCCGCTTGGACTCAGACATGCTCAGCAGTGGCGCGCGCGCCCAGAAGGTACTGGAGGCCTTCGCGGTCACGCGGCCGGCCGTGCTGGTGGGCACACAGATGGTAGCCAAGGGCCATGATTTCGGCGACGTCACCCTGGTGATAGTGGCCGACGCCGACACGGGGCTGTATATGCCCGACTTTCGTGCGGCCGAGAGGACGTTCCAGTTGCTCACGCAGGTGGCCGGCAGGGCCGGGCGCGCGGAACGGCCTGGGAGGGTGTTGGTGCAAACCTGGAATCCCGAGGTGCCCTGTATTAGAATGGCGCTGGACCGAGACGAACAGGGGTTCTACAGGCAAGAACTCGAAAGCAGGCGGCGTCTGCGGTATCCGCCGTTCGCGCAGCTCATCCGGTTGGTGACGGTCGCCGAGGACGGCGAGCGCGCACAGATCGCAGCTCAGTACTTAGTGGAGCGTCTCAGCAACCACTTTCCCGTCCATGAACTGCGCGGACCTGTGCGACTGCCTACTCTGAGGGGTCGCGCTCGGTGGCACCTGCTCGTCGCGGCAGACGACGGCCGCCGAGCTAGGGCGATAGTCGGGCAGGCGATGGCTCAACTTCAGGAGCCGTATCGGCGACGCGGGGTGAAGCTTCTGGTGGACGTCGACCCCCAGTCATTTGGGTAGTCTCGGAGAGCACGAGCAGGAGCGGCATGAGCTTGAAGAAGACATCGAAAGAAACGAAGGCCACCGACAACATGGTGGAGCGGTTGCGCGTGCTCGGTGACCCCGTACTGCGCCAACCCACCCATCCCGTCACGGCCTTCGATGCACGCCTGGAAAAGCTGGCGGAGCTCATGCTGGACGTCATGGAGCGTGAAGAAGGCGTCGGCTTGGCCGCGAACCAGGTCGGGGTGCTCAGTCGCGTGATGGTCTGGAGGCATCCTGAGAACGAGGACGAGCGGTATGTGTTCGTCAACCCGCGGATACTGGAGATGTCGGAGGAGTGCTGCACCGAGTCCGAGGGGTGTCTGTCCGTTCCGGGAGCCACGATGGAGGTTGCTCGTGCGGAAGAGGTGGTAGTGGAGACCCAGGGCCTCGACGCGCACTCGATAACGGTCCATCTCACCGGCATCCTGGCGCGCATCGTGCAGCACGAGATCGATCATCTCGACGGACGACTCATTCTCGACAGGACCTCGCCCGAAGAGCGGCGGCGGGTCATGAAGGAGTTTCGCGAGCGCACCCTGGCGGACGGCACGTGAGCTTCGCGTTTGCGGGCACGCCTCAATTTGCCGCCTGGGTCCTCGCCGACCTGGTGCACTTGGGCCGGCGCCCGAGTCTCGTGATCACTCAGCCCGACCGCCCCAAGGGACGGGGGCAGCGGGTCTGCGCGGCCCCGGCAGCCATGGAGGCGTCGTCCTTGGGCATCCCGCACCTGCAGGCCGGTGACATCAACGCGCCCGACGTTCTCGAGAAACTGCGGGAGGCGGGGGTCTCGGTGCTCGTCGTGGCTTCTTTCGGGCAGATCCTGCACGAGCGAGTGCTCGCCTCGCTACTGTGCGTCAACGTTCACGCGTCGCTCCTTCCGGCCTACCGGGGCGCCGCCCCGATTCAGCGCGCGTTGGCTGCGGGTGAGGAACGTATCGGAGTGACCATCATGCGCGTGACCGAACACCTCGACGAAGGGCCCTGGGCGCTGCAGAGGAGCGTCTCGGTGGATCTGCGGGACAATGCGGGCACCCTTGCGAGGCTGCTTGCCATGATGGGCGCCGTCGGGATCGCAGAGGCCCTCGCGGGAATCGCGGAAGGCACACTTGAGTGGAGAGACCAGATCGGGTCCAGCTGTTACGCCCACAAGCTGGGTCCGGCAGACTCGGTACTCGACACGACGCGCAGCGCACGCGCCGTTCACGATCAGATCCGCTCCCTCAGTCCTGCCCCTGGGGCACGGGCGGCCAGTGGCGACCTCGACTTCAAGGTGCTGCGCAGCTGGCCGTATGGCACACCGGGGTTGGACGCCGCACCGATCGAGGCCCGGCTGGCCGCGGGCGTGCCCGGACGATTAGTCGCCGAAAAAGGGCGGCTCTTCGTGGGGTGCGCCGAAGGCGTCATCGAGGTGCTGAGCCTGCAACCCGCTGGCAAAGCCAGATTGCGCACGGCGGCCTTTCTCCGCGGCTATGGGGGGCGCTTGACCGACACGCTCGCGCCGGTCGTGTTGGGGTGCTCGTCGTGACCATGCCCCGAACCACATATCGGGAGCTTCACCTGCTCCCGTCAATCCTCTCGGCCGACTTCTGCCGACTGGGTGAAGAGATCGACCGAGTGATGGACGCTGGAGTGAGCGTGATCCACGTGGACGTGATGGATGGCCATTTTGTGCCGAACATCACTATCGGGCCGCCGGTGGTGACGTGCCTGGCGCCCCGAGTGCACGCCCGCGGTGGGTTCTTCTCGGTGCACCTGATGATCGAGAACCCCGACAACTACTTGCGAGCCTTCGTGGAGGCGGGTGCGGACGCTCTCAGCGTGCATGTGGAGGCTTGCCCTCATCTCTACCACACCGTCGAGGCCATCGGGGCGTTGGGCGTAGGCGCCGGGGTGGCGCTCAATCCCGGCACCGACGTGACCAGGATCCAGGAGGTGCTCCCGTTCGTGGACTACGTGCTCGTCATGACCGTGAACCCCGGGTTCGGTGGCCAGGACATGATCGAGTCGGCCCTCGGCAAGGTTCCCGAACTGCGACGGATGCTGCCCGACGGCACGGCCATCGAAGTGGATGGGGGCATTCAGCGTCAGAACATACGCAAGGTGGTGGAGGCCGGCGCGAACTGGCTGGTCACGGGCTCGGCCCTTTTTGGCGCCGAGGATCCAGAGACCGAGGCCCGTGTGCTGCAGGGTCTCATGGCAGGCTCGGCTGGGGTGTGGTAGATTCTTCCGCGCACCAACTGGTGCGCAAGGATATGAGGTCTTCGGGGTCGGGTGAGATTCCCTACCGGCGGTNNAGTCTGGATGGGAGAAGGCCGTGGCGGGTCGTCGTTGTCCCGCGCACTCTCGACCCCTGGGCCCGTTGGCTAAGGGGCTTTATTGTTGGACGAGAAGGACATCGGCTATCTCGAGCGGGCCATGGAGCTCGCGGAGAAGGCACGAGGCGACACAAGCCCGAATCCCCTGGTGGGCGCCGTCATCGTCCGGGGAAACGAGGTCGTCGGAGAGGGCTATCATCTTGGGCCCGGCCAGGACCACGCCGAGATAGTCGCGATCAAGGATGCGGTGGGCCGTTCGGGCGCCGCCTCTTCCGCCGACGCTCTGACCGGCGCCACCATGTACGTGAGTCTTGAACCGTGCTGCACGTATGGACGCACGCCGCCGTGCACCCAGGCGCTCATCGCTGCCGGGTTCGGCAGGATCGTAGTAGGGGCAATCGACCCTTCCGCTAGGGTCAACGGCAGGGGCCTCGATTGCCTGCGTGCTGCGGGGATAGGGGTCGACTTGGCCGATGGAGCCGTGGCGCATCGTGCGAGGCGCCAGAACGAGGCCATGCGTAAGGCGGTGGTCACAGGGCTGCCCTTCGTCACCTACAAGTACGCAATGACCATCGATGGGCGAATTGCGAGCGACTCCGGCGATTCGCGCTGGATATCGGGGCCAGAAAGTCGCGCGTTGGTGCATCGGTGGCGTTCCTGGACCGACGCGGTGATGGTGGGCACAGGAACGCTGAAGGCCGACGATCCTCGGCTCACTGCACGTGAAGTGCCCACCCACCGCCAGCCGTTGCGGGTGGTGCTCGACCGCGCGCTGACCATCAAGAGGGAGAGCGCTCTGGTGAGCACCGTAGCAGAGGGCGCGGTGCTGGTCGTGTGCGGACCGGAGGTGACTGCGTTCCGACGCGCTCAGGTGGAGTCCTGGGGGATCGAAGTCCTGACCGTGGTCACGGGGCCCGAGGGGCCTCTCGACCCTCACGAGGTGGGGCGGGCACTTGTCTCGCGCGGGGTAGCGAGTGTGCTTCTGGAAGGGGGGGCGCGGTTAGCCGGCGCCTGGTGGGCCGCCGGGCTTATCGATAAGTTGGCGGCCTTCGTATGTCCGCGGGTAGCGTCGGGTCTCGAGAATAGGGGGCCTCTGCTTGGACCCGGTGCTCTGCGAATGGACGAAGCTACCGAGCTCAGGGAAGTCGAGGTCCGACAACTGGGCGCGAATCTGCTGGTGACCGGGTATAGGGAGGAACCGTTCTGATGTTCACCGGACTCGTCGAGGAAGTGGGAGCGGTTCGGCGCCTCGAGCGACGTGGCGACGGGGGCCGACTGAGCGTTCGGGCGCACAAGGTGCTGGAGGGAACGCGGATAGGCGACTCAATCGCCGTGAGCGGGGCTTGTCTCACGGTAGTCGACCTGCAGCGCGACGGCTTTACTGTGGACTGCATGCCCGAAACGCTTTCGCTGACCACGTTGGGAAGCGCGAGTAGCGGGACTCTTGTCAACCTCGAGCGGTCTCTCGCCGTCGGAGGCCGAGCCGGAGGGCACCTGGTGCTGGGGCATGTGGACGCCACGGGGGAGCTGCTGGTGGTCACGCGGGGCACCCCTGCCTGGGAGTTGCGCTTCTCTCTGCCTGAGGTGATTGCTGCCTGCGTGGCGCCAAAAGGTTCCATCGCCATCGACGGGGTTTCTCTCACCGTCATCAGACTCACCGCCTCGGGGTTCGATGTAGGCGTCATCCCGCATACCCTCCAGGAAACCAGTCTCGGCCTACTCGCACCTGGCAGCCGGGTGAACTTGGAGGCCGACGTTCTGGCCAGGTACGTGCAGAGGGCTCTGGAGTGGCAGGCAGGCAAAGGGAGCGAAGAACGACTGGTCGCATCGGGCGGCATCACCGAGCAGCTACTAAGAGAAGAGGGATTCGTATGAGAAGCGGAGCGGACTTCGCCACTATCGAAGAGGCCCTTAAAGAGATGAAGAGCGGTCGGATGGTCGTGGTCGTCGACGACGAGGACCGTGAGAACGAAGGCGACCTAACCATG
>PMIZ01000498.1 GCA_003157225.1 Actinomycetota bacterium
ACATCCCCACACCAGCACTTCGGACAAGCCACTTGCGGCGGGCCTGTGCGTACCCACGCCACTCCTCGGCAATGGCCACGACCTCACCTCCAATGCGGCAGATGAGGATGTTCGCTCGCCCTCAACGGACCTAGCGCATCATCATGGGTTTGGTCGACCTGGCGAGGCAGCGGAAGAATTGGGATGACGAGTCAGAGGGCACGGGATGTTCACCCGAACCGCAGAGCAGCATCTGGTTCGCGGCCGCGCTGTAATACTCCGCCTTCCAGTAGCGCGCGTCGCCTACTTCACGGAACTCGAGGTTCGGAGAGCTTCTTCGGATGGGAGGCGGGGACGGGAGGCACAGGCTGATTACGACAACCCCTTCATAGGGGGCCAGCGGCCTTCCCAGGTCTCCATGATCGTCCGGCGCCGTCACGGCTCCAGGTGGGGGGCGGTCAGCTGGATCTGGACGGTCGTGAGCGGCGAGGTTTCCACCGGGTTGTCCGTGGCGCCAGGCTCGTAGCGATTGGCGTTGACATCGCACTCGATCCAGAAGTCCCCAACGCTGTCGTGGCCTCCCAGCCGCCTGTCTCCCTGAGAGTACCCCGCTTGCTTACGGGCGTCCTTGGCCGCCTGGAGCAGGTCGGGCACCGCCTGCGGATCGTTGGGAGTCAACCAAACGACGATGGACGACTCGGTAGACCCTTCGTAGCTACCGTCTCGAGGCGAGTAGTTGACGGTCCGCGTAGCCACCATCGGCGGCTCCCACGAGAACATCGGGTCCTTCTTCATCGCGTCGATGTAGGGGTCGTTGATCGACGCCAACTGCGTACAACCCGCCATGCCGAAGACCAGGGGCAGCGCCAGAACCCGCCGCCGGGCCACATGGGCAGTCCAACCAGCGTCCGAACGCTCAACCACAACCAGCTCCTCAGGGGTGATGAGTCGCAGTGAGTAGAGCACATCCCCGGAGCGGGCACTTCGCGTATGAGGGGGTTGTTACGCGTCGGACTGACTCGAGGGCCTGGCAAACGGTGAGCTGGAGTTTGAGTGCGAGGCATGCGGGGACCACATGATCCATCCGCTACTCGGCAGAGTCGGATGTTGGGTCCGGCGCGTCACTGATCAAGGAGGCTGGGCTGCCCGAAGTCTGTAGCTCGACTCCGCCGAACTGATCGCCCCGCCGACGAGCTCGTCGGTCCTTTACCGAGTGCGATCTGGGAGAGGCGGTCGGCGATGAGTCGGTCCCGGTCGGCGGCCGTGTGCTGGTAGATCATCGCCATCGCCGGTGTTGTGTGGCCAAGGCGTCCCATCAGGTCGGCGAGCGTGGCGCCGGACTGGGCGGCCAGCACCGCCCCCGTGTGGCGAAGGTGGTGGAACTTCAGGTCGTCGCGGCTGGCAGCGGCCCGCGCGGCGTGCCATGCGGCCTGGAAGTCGGCAGGACGCAGGTTTCGGCCGTGCCTGTCGTAGAAGAGCAGCCCCTCCCCTCGCTTCTCCACGTGCCTCTCGAGGTGATCAGTGACCATCGGCATCAAGTGGGGTGGAATCGCCACGTCCCTGACGCCGGCGTTGGTCTTCGGACGGTCGGTTGTGACGAGGCCTTTGGTCCACACGACGCCGCGTCGGACGTGCACTACGCCAGTGGCGGCGTCGATGTCCTTGCGGCGCAGCTCGAACACCTCCCCGTACCGCAGCGCACACCAGGCGCCGAGCTGGACCGCGAGCCGCAGTTCATCGGGCATCGCTGCCGTGATCACCGCAAGCTCATCAAGGGTGGCCGGGTGGATCTGAGTGGAGCGCGGCACACGGCCGGCCCCCTTGATGTGGACCGGGTTCTCAGTCAGCGGGACGTTCGAGTCGTCCTTGGCGGCGTTGAGGATCGTTCGGAGCAGCCCGTACGCCTTCGCTCTGGCTCTCGGCGTCTTCCGAGCGCCAAGGGCGCGGTACCAAGCTTCGACATCAGCCGGCTCGAGCTCCACCAGAGGAATCTTCCCGATGCTCGGGAGGATGTGCTTGTTCAGGAGCAGCTGGTAATCCTTCACCGAGGACGGCCGCAGCGCCATGGGGTCGTGCGGGTCGCGCTCGCGGCGATCATCGAGCCAGCTCGTGGCGAAAGCGCCGACGGTTCGAGGGGCCTCGCCAGCGACCCGTACAGGATGCCGCCGTTCGGGTGGTATCCACTGGTCGAGGTCGATCTGGCGGCGCTCCACGGCCAGCCAACCCTCGGCGTCGATCTTGGCGTTGAATGTGTCGGGCGCCCGGTGCAGTCTGAGATCTGGGCCTATATAGGCCGCGCTGTACCTGCCAGAGCGTTCCCGGCGGAGCCGTCCGAACCCTCGCCGCCGCTGCACCATGAGGTCACCTCCTGCGGGCCCGGCAGCTCCTCAGAGCAACCGTCGGGCCCCGAATCTTGCACAACATATGCACAACTAAGGTGCCCAAATGGGCCCGTTCCTGCTCACTACTGAGTACCTCTGGAGAGGCCCCGCAAGGACTATTTTACCTAGTGAGAGCCACATTGACTAGGGCAGATACTGCCTCAAGCAAGAGAACTAACTGCAGGATCAAGTCCTCTCTCGGACACTGTA
>PMIZ01000094.1 GCA_003157225.1 Actinomycetota bacterium
CAGACGGCCGGCCCCCACGCTACCGCCGCGGAGCGTGAGACCCGAGCGGCCATAGCCAGAGCGCTCACACGCGTGCCCGAGGGCCAGCGGGAGGTGATCCTGCTCCGCTACGTCCTCAGCATGTCTCTGGCCGACACGGCGGCTGTTGTGGGGCGGTCGGAGGGCGCCGTCAAGCAGCTCCAGCTCCGGGGGCTGGCCACTCTGAAGGCACTTCTCCAGCAGGCCGACCTTCATTCGTAACTTTTTTGCCCGTCCGGCAATATACGAGTCAGTATGTTTGCGAGGACTTTCAAGAAACGCGGGACGAGCAAGGGCAAAGGCCCAGAAAGCCTGCCGTCCACTCCCGCGGCTGTCGACCTCACCGATATCGCTCTCGACGAGGCGTTGTTGGCCATCGACTCGCAACTGCGCGGCCTGGCCGAGATCGGGGTAGCCCAGGCAGCCAAGGAACGCAGCTGGGCAACCTTGCATCGCGAGCTGGAGCGCCACCCCATTCGTCCTGCTGCCTCCGCACTTCCCAAAGGTGCTGCGACGCGGCCGGTGCTGAACGGTAGCTCGGTCCGCACCGCTCCCGCCGGTCACTCTCGCGGCTGGCGCGTGGCGATCGGCTCCATGGCGGCGGCGGTCGTAGCGATCGCGGTGCTGGGCAGCTATGCAGCTGGCCTCTTCACCACCACGGCTACGAACACCTCCTTGACGCTCGCGGAGAGCACCGAGGGCACTCAACCCCCGACCAGCGTCTCCAGCTCCGACACGGTCAGCACCCCGGGGTCCACCTCCACCGAAACTGTCGTGACCGAGGTGACCACCACGGCCACCACCACGCGAACCGTCACGACGAACAGCACTCAGAGCACTACTCCTACTTCCAAAGGACCCGTCGTCACCAACAACGCACCGACCACTCAGCCCCAGCAGAACGGCACCACCACGACGAACGAGCAACAGATGGCGGATGCCCAGCTCGAGAACTCGGCCATGGGCGCAGCCCAAGCGCTGGGCCGGGCCGTGGTCGACAGGTTCGCGTCCGGAGACCTGTCAGGGGCGCGCTCTCTGGTCGACTCGGGTGCCGAGGCCGGGCTCACCTGGATGATCTCGTCGCTCGATGCTCCCACTGACCCCTCTGTGGATGTGAGCGCGACCAAGGTGATCAGCAAAGACACGGTTCGTATCACCCTGCAGTTCGTAGACGGCGACAAGACTCCCCGCTTCTTCATCAAGGTCCGAGTGACCCCCGGCAGCGCCATAGTCACCGACATCAGTCGCGGGCTATGACGAAGAACCGAGTGCTATGAGGCTTGACTTGTCACATCGTGCTTCGATATCCTCAGCCGTCTGTGCGGCTGGGCTGCACTTTTTTGTTGGTCTGAAACGGCTGCGGGCACTTCTTGCCGCCCAAGGCCCAAACAGAGTTTGCCACTCCGCGTTGGTAGGCGCGGGTGTGAGCCCAAGAACGGAAGGAGGTGATTCGTTCTTACTTCCTACTAACTACCGCAGCACAAGTAGGAAATGGCAAGAACCTATTGCTATGAATGTAAACGTAAAGAGGAGTGGTCTCATGCAGAAACGCACCTTAAAGGTAGCGGTTCTGGCCGTCCTCGCTGTCGTCCTGGTTCTGGCTTTCGCTCTGCCGGCTTTCGCCGACGCAACATGGAGCGATCTGCCCGACACGGTTACCGCCAAGTATGGCGTGACCGACAACCAGGTCGCCGCGATATCCGAAGGCTTCCCCGGTGGATTGTGGAAGCCTTACCAGAGTGTGACCCGCGCCCAGTTCACCAAAATGGCTGTGGCGTGCTTCGGTCTCAATCTGGTGGATCCGGCCACCGCGTCCTTCACGGACGTCCCCAAAGGCAGCATCTACTTCAAGTATATTGAAGGCGCGAAGGCCGTTGGTCTCATCAACGGTACTACCGCAACCACCTTCAGCCCGAACGCAAACATAACCCGCCAGCAGGCCATCGCCATCGTTGCCCGTTACATTGCCAAAGTGAACGGCTACGATCTCAAGACGATGTATTCGGCTACCGAGCTCGATGCCCTGCTGAAGCATTTCGGCGACGCCGCTAGCGTGGCTGCCGATCTGAAGAACGAAGTGGCTTTCGCGTTTGACATGGGCCTCAGCAACGGCGATGCCTATGGCAACGTGGCTCCGCTTGCCAATCTGACTCGTATCCAGGGCGCTGCTTTCCTGCTTCGCGCCAAGGCTCTCGTTCCGCCGCAGCATTGGACTGCTGCCAAGATCGAGTTGGTAAGCACAGATAAGACCGAAGGTCTCATCGGACAGCCTTTCAAGGCGACCTTCCAGGTCACCGACGCCACCGGCCATCCGGCCATCGGCGTGCTGGTCGACGTCGACTCCCTTGTGGCTGACTTCTATGTTGGCAATACGTCGCCCGAAGCGGCGCTGACCAACAACGAGGGCCAGGTCACCGTCAACATGCTGTCCATGGAACCGGGCACGCAGCGCTTGAGCGCCAGCGTCCAGGGCCTCGGCACCATCTACACCACCAGGTACTGGTTGGCGCTGGACGAGGTCTACAACGTCGATGGTGCCACTTCGCAGAACAACGCTGGCGTGGAGCACACGTGGGGCGTCCGCACGGTCGTCTTCGGCCCCGGCCCCGAGTCCACCAGCGTCAGCGACTGGTACAACGCCATCTACACCACGGTGGCCTTCGACAAGAACAACATCAACGTCATCGACGGTGTCGACGCCAACGATGACCCCGGGTATCCCATGTTCCTGTTCGGCGACGGTTGGACCTACGCGGACGAGCTTGTGCTGGCGAAGTACGGCTACAAGCCGCGTACTCTGGCCGGCATCGACGTCAAATGGGCCATCGTGAACAAGTTGGACGACCCGCTGACCAAGCTGACCAACGAGGCTGAGACCTCGGTTGGCAACATCACCAAGGTCGACGGCGCCGCGATTACTCCCGCCAAGACGGCGACCGGCAAGACCGACGCCAACGGCCTGAGCACCATCGTGGTGTACTCCGAGCAGGTCGGCCACACCTACACCCAGGCGATCGCGGACTACTTGGGCAACCCGTATCCGCAGGAACTCTTCAACCACGGGACGTTTGAGAAGTCGGTCTGGTGGCACAACTTCGATTGGGACGATCAGCCCACCGATGAAGCCTTCCAGACTAAGACCTGGATCGCCCATACCATCAGTTCAGGCACCACCGCCGGCCCCATCACTTTGGCCTACCAGACCGGCAACATCGGTGAAGAGAAGACCCTCACCATCACCCTCAAGGACACTTACGGCAACCCGGTTGCCGGCAAGTACGTCGAGTGGTTCATGCAGGGTGTCGGCTTCTTCCAGACCGATGACTCGGGCGACCAGTCCGACCCGGATGTCGCCGCCAACAACCATGACTACGACGTTACGAACGCCGCTGGCGTATCGACGCTGTTTGTCAAGTCCTATGACGCTGGCGAGCAGATCATCCATGCCAAAGTGCGTGACAAAGGCACGGGCGGCAATGAAGGCACCTTCAACGACACCACCTACACCGCCGAGGTGCAGTGGTTCGATGCCGACATCGTCACCTTCGACAACATCACCACGCAGTCGGTTCTCGTAGATGCCTACACCGACGTTCCGGCGTACGTGGACTACAAGAACGAAGCAGTCTCGTCGAACCCGGTCAACACCTCTCATACCTTCGACCTCTGGGTCTATGGTCTGAAGCTCGAGTACGACCCGACTGTTCTCTACGCCGACGGCCAGACGCCGCTGATCGACAGCGACGCAGCCGGCCATTCGTATGACGCCATCATCGACGCCAACGACGCCACCTACTTCGGTGGCATCCTCATGTGGCCCATGCCGCCTCAGTTTGATGGTGGTAACTTCAGCAACTGGTCGTGGTTCGAGAACAAGATGATTGCTCCTTGGAGCTACACGTTCAGGTTCCCGGCCGGTACGGTCGCCGACTCTGCCCCCCTCGGTACGTTGGGGCCGAAGCAGCGTTGGGCGTTTGACTGGGACCAGAACGGTGTCATTGAGAAGCATTCAAACGTCACCGAAAAGGACGTGGGCTGGGATCAGAATGGCGACGGGAAGATCGACCTCACCCCGCTTGATGAGACCGGTAACGTCCAGGTGCAAGTCGCCGGCGTGTGGACCACCCTCTCCTTCGAGGGCGCCTACACGATGTACGACTATGACGAGGACGGCTACAAAGAGCCCTTCGAGGGCGTGCCCGGTATCTACCTGCCGCTGGCCGGCAAGACCGTCACGTTCAGCAAGGCCAATGCAGACGGCCCCGGCTTCAGCAACCTGGGCACGGTCGCCAAGATAACGGGCCCAGACCTGCCGCTCTGGCTGAGCTATCCCTATGGCCTCACGTTCCTGAACTACGACTTCAATGGCGCTAAGGTCGCCGGAGTCGGTTCCATCACCGCCCCGACCACGAGCGTGACCACTGATGCCGCCGGTAAGGCGAGCGTCACCATCACCTCCAACACCAAAGGTCCTGAGACCATCAAGGCCGTCGTGACCTGGCCGGGCAACCCGCACAACGGTCCGGAGCTTCTCAGCGCATATGCTAAGAAGAACTGGACTGCCGGTACCGTAGCCGCAGCCACCGACGTCACCGTCGAGGTCTACATCGACGGCGTGAAAGTCGCCACCAGCAAAGACGGCGAACTCGCGGTTGGCAACAAGGCTATGTGGACCTGGGTCAATATCGGTTCCCTCCAAGCCCCGCACTGGGTCAAGAAGCTGAATTCGGCCCACGTCGAAGTCCATGTCAAGGATGCGTACGGCAACGACCTCCCCGACTATGAGGTGGTCTACCTGCTCGAGAACATCGATGAGACGCTCGGCGGCGCGCAGAATGCTGTCGATACCCGCATCCCGTTCGCGCATCTTTTCGACGCGAACATCTACAACAACGCCAGCGGGGATCCGACCAACACAGGCAGTGTTCTCTTCCCGAACTACGATCAGAACGGCCCGGCTCCGGATTCCGACGAGCCCTCGCCGGCTTCCGACCCGTACGCTTACATCGTAGGCCCGGGCTTCGACCTGTCACTCTGGAATGGCAGCCCGTCGGTGATGGATACCGAGGGTTCGTACCACCCGACCGATCACGCAGCGCGCTTCTTCAACCAGTGGCTCGGCAGCGACCAGGCCAACTGGGAAGTAGGCATGCCTGGTCTCCCGAATTGGTGGACCCATATCACAAACACGGTTTCGCCCGTGACGCTGTCCTGGTTCTGGATGTCCAACTACTGGCTGTACCACGCGCCGGCTGTTGTGGCCTGGAACGGCTACCATTGGCCCTCGCCGTATCCGTCCATGAACGAGATGTTCGATGGCTTCGACGGTATCTTTGATGGCCTCTATGAGCCGGGAGTCACGGCTCCGGATGACATCCATCTAGCTACGGACGGCGCCAAGGCTTGGACGCTCGATGGTTACATCGATGCCTCCTCGCTCTGGGGTACCGACTCGCCTGACATCGAGCCGAACCTGCTGACCGGTAGCAACATCGACATCCAGCTGGACGAAGGCAACTACCTAGGCTTCGCTCACTACAAGTCGATCCTGCGTGTGATGGTCTACGCGCCGGCCGATGGACTGACGAAGGAAGGCACGCCGATCTTTAGCCAGCAGGTGCACGAGGTCTGGGCACCGGCTGTCCCGACCACCATCACGCTGAGCCCGGCCACCGATTACGCAATCGCAGGTCTCGAGGAGCAGTCGTTTGTGGCGACGGTCAAAGACCAGTTCGGCAACCCGGTCCCG
>PMIZ01000324.1 GCA_003157225.1 Actinomycetota bacterium
GGCGACGGCAAGATCTTCGTGCTCGACCTGCAGGACTGCATCCGCATCCGCACCGGCGAGCAGGGGGAAACGGCCGTATTCTGAGAGCGGAGCGGCGTGGCCGCGGCGGCGTTGATCAGGTCGCGGCCCTACTCATCGGCCTCACCAGGACCGTGCGGATCGCGTACCCGCTCGAGCAGGAAGGGCTTGCCGTGGCCGGGATAGACCATCTGCACTCCGAGGCCCTTCAGCCTGCCCAGACTCGCCCTAGCAGCGGCCAGGTCGTCGATGAAGAAGTGAAGGCTCGGCTTGCCCACGCCGTCCAGCAGGTCGCCGCACACGAGCTCGGTGCCGCCGGTCAAGATGCCGAGCGAACCACTGGTGTGCCCGGGCATGTGCAGCACGGTGGCGTCCAGGCCGAACTCGGCCAGGCTCTGCCCGTCCTCCAGGTGGATGTCGGGCTCGAACACCTCGAAGTCACCGAGATGGATGAACCGCGACACCTCCTTGAAGATGAAGGAGAACTTGTCCGGCCTGGGCTTGAAGCCCAACCGCCAATTGCCCCACTCCACCCTGGGCGCGTCGCCGGCGTGCATGGCGATCGGGGCTCCGTGCTTCTCGCGCAGAAACACCGCGTTGCCGGCATGATCGTAGTCGCCATGCGTGATCACGATCAGTCGCAAGCGACCGGGGCCGCAACCTGCATTGGCAAGCTGCGAATCGATAGAGTCACGCGTCTCCGGAGTGCCGGTGTCGATAAGAACGAAGCCATCCGCGGCCGTCAAGAGGTAGGCGTTCACGCCGCCGAGGGCGATCCGCACGACTGCCGCCATAGCTCCCCTCCTCCCGCGTGGCCAACGTGTCTCAGCCCAATCTACGCCCTCGGAGGAGATTGCACTAAACCGCTCAGCAGCCGGCTAGTGGACGATCACCGTTCCCGTCATGCTCGGATGGATGCTGCAGTGGTAGGTCACGGTTCCGGCCGTGGTGAACTTGAAGGTGAACACGGCACCTAACGGCATGGTGCCACTGTCGAACTGGCCCAGATCACCCACCAGGTGGTGGTTGAAGGAATCATTGTTGGTCCAGGTCACGCTCTGGCCCACGTTGATGTTCACGGTCGCCGGGCTTATCGCGACGTTCTGGAGAACCACGTGGACCACGCCGCTCGTAGTTGTCGTCGTAGTGGCCTGGGTGGTGGTTGTGGTGGCGTGCACGGTGGTGGTGGATCCGGCAGAGGTCGTCGTAGTAGTGCCGGAAGGATTGACCAGATTCATGAAGTTGTAGAGCACCTGCGCCACCTCGCCGCGAGGCATGTTCCCGAGCGGATTCAGGGAAGCTCGGATCCCAGGTCGACACATAGCCGGCGGGAGGAGTGCCCAGAGTTCCGGGGAACAGGTTGTCCGCTGCCCGAACGACCATCGTGATCATCTGAGCGCGCGTTATGAAGGCGTAGGGGTCGAACGTGGTCGCGGTCTTGCCCAGGGTTATGCCGAGGCTGGCGATCTTGGCCACGTAGTTGTCCGGATAGAGGCTACCCGGGCCGCTGATAGTCACGTCGGTGAAGGTGGTGACGTCGGCCTCTGTAGCCGTTTGCCCGGCGGCGAGGATCATCAGCTTGGCAAACTGCTGACGCTTGACGGAGTCACTGGGACCGAACCGCCCATCGGCGCAGCCGTCGATGACGCCTTGGTCGGCCAGTTGGCTGATAGCGGCGGCATAGGGGTAGCCGCTCGGTACGTCCGGGAAGGTCTTGGCCAGAGCGACCGAGACCACGGTGACGACCAGGGCTGCTGCGATGATGGCAATGGTGAGCGCCTTGCTCCACCAAATACGACGCCGACGGGTGAAAAGCTGAGGGGACGAGTTCACGAGTACTCCTTTCGCTGGGTGCACATCCGAGACGGGACGCCCCCAGGACCCGGATCCGGAGGGGAACCGACTAGTGACTACCCGGGTAGCCCGTCTTTGAGCCGTACCCGTAGTTGAGCCAAAAGGCGAACTCAATCTCGCGTATCCGACTCCCGCGCCTCTCGCACCTTCTTCGCGGCCCGTCTCCCCTTCTCCAGCGTGCCCGCCATCAGGAAGCCGGCCAACATGAGCGCCACGCCGAACATCTCAGCGGGGTAGAGGCCAGTGGTGTCGCCGAGGCGGGCCCGGGAGCCCAGAAAGGCCAGCACGCCGGCTCCGGCCGCGATCAGGACGTTCGCCCAAACCCTGTATGCGTACTCTCGCCGCCGCATGAACCTCCAGATGGAGTACAGGGCTCCGCCGAAGAGCAAGAGCGACCCGGTGACGTTGATGGGAAGCGACATGACCCGAGGGAATGACAGGCTGTCGCCGAGGGCCTGCCCGCCCACCGTGATGCCCGGCACCAGCCGCGCGGTCAGAAGGCCAGTGGTGAAGGTGCCGTAGAAGAACACCGCCATGCACAGCACCACGAACACAAGGTAGGCATGGCCCCACAGGCGCCGCCTGACAATCAGATACAGCGTGCCGAGCCCGAGGAAACCGACCAGCGAGGCGGCGAGCACGATGTACACGCGGTAGAGCGTCGGGTGCCAGGTGCCAAACCCCTCCGACCAGGCCTCCATGAAAGCCGAGACGGTGTAGAGCAACATTCCCATCGTCCAAGCCGCCTGGTGAGGCCGCCGCCGGCGCCACCACTGCCGTGCCACAAGCACCGTGAACGCCAATCCGAGGCAGCCGGTCGCGAACGGCCACGCCCAATGCGACCAGAACTCACTCATTCGCTAGCAGGCTGCTGAAGAATGACGGTGCGCCCTCAGAACACGATCGCCGCGCGCGAGAGAAGGACGCAAAGAGCGCGAATAGCGGCGCTATTGGCGCGACTGAGGACGTGCTATTGCGCCGGCGAGTGCGTTCTGAAGGCCGTGGCTTCGTTTTTCAGCAGCCTCCTAGCCCTCGAGCATGCCCAGAAGGTTGTGAAGGATCTGGGCGCATTCTCCTCGGGTGGTCGGAGCAGCGAAGTTGTACGAGGCCCCGACGCCCTGCATGTCTTTGAGGATCCCAGCGTAGGCCGCCTTGCGGGCGTTCCGGTAGTGCTCTTCCAGCGAGAATTGCTTGGAGGCAAAGCTGGGAGTGAACTCGGCAGGCGGGTCGGCGAGGGTGGAGGATCGCACCACCATGGTGATGAGCTGCTGATGGGTGATGGTGTTGTAGGGGTCGAAAGTGGTTGCGGTCTTGCCCTGCGTGATGCCGTGCTGAGAGCAAACCGCCACGTACTTGGCGGGGTAGAGCGGGTCGGGGGCGCTCTGAGGCAGCACGTCGGTGAAGGGACAGACCTCAGACCCGGTGACCTTCAGGCCGAGGGCCTTGACGATCATCTTGGCGAACTGCTGCCGAGAGACGGAATCGTTGGGCTTGAACGTGCCGTCCCCGAAGCCGACGATGGTCCCACGGCCTGACAGGTCGTAGATAGCGGCTTCGTAGGGGGAGCCGGTCACGTCGGCGAAGGAGACCTTTGGACCGCCGCTGACGGCGTACGGGGGTAGCTTCACATCTGTAAGTACTTGGACCGGGGTGTAGCGTGTTTCCTTGGTGCCGTCACCGACCTGCCCCCCGGAGTTGTCGCCCCATGCCCAGAGGGTTCCGTCAGCCTTCAGCGCGAGCGTAGAAGTGTAGCCTGCCTCCACAGCCGCCCACTTGTTCGATGTTCCAATGCGCACCGGGGTGTGCTGCGGCCTTGCCCCGCCATCGCCGAGTTGACCGTCTGAGTCGTCTCCCCAGGCCCAGAGCGTGCCATCGGTCTTGACGGCCAGCGAGAGCTTGTCGCCCGCGCTCGCCAACGCCCAGTCGTTGTCCGTCCCAACGCGGGTCGGGCCGAGCCGACTTTCGGTGCTGCCGTCCCCGAGTTCGCCTAACGAGTTGTCACCCCACGCCCAAAGAGACCCATCGGACTTGATCGCGAGCGAGTGGCTGCCACCGGCCGACATCCCGACCCAATCTGTCGCAAGATCAACCCGGGTGACTTCGATTTGAGTCCGCTGGTTCTCAGGATCGTCGCCTACGATGGACTCCTCGAGGCGCCACAGAGAACCGTCGGCCTTCAGGCCAAGTGCCTCCTCTCCCTTTGCGGAGATGGCTGTCCAGGTGGAGTCGACGCCTATCCTCGTCAGCTTCATCACGACGTCGCTGTCGGGATCGTTCTCGTCCGCCAGCACGTATTCGATGCTCCAAAGTGCGCCGTCGTCCTTCAGCGCGAGGCAGAAAAGGAATCCCGCTGCCGCCTCAACCCAGTGCTTGTCTTTGCCCACCTGCGTCGGCGTGAGAATCAACGTGGGCAGGCCATCCTCCACCGGGCCCTCGTCATAGTCGAGCTCCCAAAGCGATCCATCGGTCTTGATGCCTAACGAAGAGAAGACGCCGCAGGAGACGGAGGCCCAATCGTTCGTGGTCCCGACCCGAGAGGGTACGAGCGGGATGCTAATGGTGTCATCATCGGACTCGGAGGCCAGGTCATAGCCCCAACCCCACAAGGAGCCGTCCGACTTCACCGCAAGTGAGGCCATCAAACCCGAGTTGGCGGTTGCTCCGTCTGCGCCCGACACAGATCCCGCGGATGCCGGCGTGAGCGAGGTTAGGAAGACCGCCAAGGCTACCAGCAGCACACAGTACCCGCATAGAAGCGCTGTCTTTGCCGACCACCGGCCCCCCGTCCTCCGCAACCGGCGGCGCCTCAGCCATCTCCCTGCGGTGGATACATACATCGACCGGCCCCCTTCCGCACCTGGTTAGAGCTAGCCCCACTTGACGAGGCGCACCTCACGCTCGACTGAATCTACCTCTTGCCGCCAGGTCTCCGCAATAGCACGGCACCTAACACCGGCGGGGCCAAGGAACCAGTCTGGCTTGACAGCCGGGGCGAACCATCCCACAATCACAGTGGTATGGTGGCGGCGCTCGCCGCGGGGGCTTGCTCGAGCCGCAAGGGCAGATACGACGTTGGAGATTTCCTCGTGCGCTAGCCACCTTCGAAAGTCCACGCAGCCTGCTGGTTTTCCCTGGCCACAGGAATAGGGAAAACATGCAAGAATTGAGCACATAGAGCATAAATCCGGTGCATCTCTCGGGAAGGAGCGGTACACAACACATGGCCGAGACCGAACGCACCCTGGCCGTCTTCATCGACTTCGAGAACCTGGCTATCGGCTTCAAGCATCGCCGTGGCGACTTCGACATCCACAAGATCCTCGAGCGCCTCGTGGAGAAGGGCAAGGTCATCGTCAAGAAGGCCTACGCCGACTGGGGGGAATACAAGCAATACACCAGGACGCTGCACGAGAACGCCATCGAGTTGATCGAGATCCCGCGGCGGCAGATGACCGGCAAGAACTCGGCCGACATCCGCCTGGTCGTCGACGCCATGGACCTGGCCGCGGCCAAGACCCACATCGACATGTCGATGTGGG
>PMIZ01000256.1 GCA_003157225.1 Actinomycetota bacterium
AGCCGTAGGACGACGCCATGAAGATCGCGCCGTGGGCCAGGTTGAATATCCCCAGCAAGTTGAGGATGAACGCGAATCCCATTCCCATGATGATGTAGACCACCGAGAGAAGGATCACGTTGATTACTGTATGGATTACGGTTTCCATGTGTTCAACCAGTCACGTCCAGCATAGTTGTCCCTATAGGTAAGGAGCCGGGNNCCGGCTCGTTCATCCTGTCAGCTAATTTGCTGGGTCATCACGGGGTGGGATCAGGCTTGATCCAACCTTTGTACAGAATCTGACCCTTCAAGATCTGGGTGACCGCGCACGGGTACGCCCAGGCATGGTGGTGGAGACCATACGTCTGGTCGCCGGACGGGTAACCGTCTCCGTAGACCGTCGGGATGGTGTCCAGAGTCTCCCACTTGTCGCGAACAGCGGTCGGATCGATGCTGTTCGCGGCCTCGATCGCGAACTTGAGCATGTAGAGGCCGTTGGGCGCCATGCCGAACCACTGTTTGGTGGGGTCGCCCAGACTCATGATCTTGTCGATGACCGACGGGTTGTTGTTCTGCTGGTAGGCGACGCTCAGCGTATTGACGAGGTTGTCCGCTGCTTCAGGACCGACGAGGCCGAGGGTCATGGGAGCGTAGTTGCTCCAGACGATCGGCCCGTTCCAGCCCAGCGTGCGCAGCCCTTTCACGATCGCGCCCTGCGAGGGCGGGATGGAGATCGGGATCCACAGAGCGTCTGGGTTCTGAGCTTTGATCTTCGCCACGATGGGGCTGTAGTCCGTAGCCTGAGTAGAGAACTGTATGGTATCGCCCGAGGGGGTGAGTCCGTTGCTCGCGAAGAGAGCCAGGAAGCCATCCTTGAGGTACGGATACGACGCGTCCTCGGTGGCCATGCAGACCGTCTTGACGTTGGGATACAGCTCCTTGAGGGCTTTCAGGTTCATGTCCTGCTGGGCGATGGGATCCAAGCCCAGGAACTCGTACGTGGTGGTCTTGTCCATCTCGCCGGGCGCAAGGGCGTTGTAGCTGGCGACGTGGAGCACCTTGGCCTGCTCGAAGATCGGGGTCGTGGCCACGTTGAACGGCCCGGCCGGCCCGATCACGAACTGCACTTTGTCGTCCATGACGAGCTTGGTCGCGGCCGCGGTGTTACCGTCCGGGGTGCTCTTGCCGTCTTCCTCGATCAACTGGATCTTGTAGCCCTTGCCCCCGACCTGGATGCCGCCCGCGTCGTTGAGCATCTGGGCGCATTGTTCAATAGCTGGTTTCTCCAGCGCGTCGACCGCGGAGTACCAGTCCGTGAGCTGGAGCACGACGCCGACCTTGAGGGTCTCCGTCGGTGCGACCACTGAACTGCTGGTGGAGCTGGCCACGGTCGTGTCCGTGGACGCCGGCGCGGTCGTATCGGTGGAGGCCGGCGCGGTGGTGGCCGTCGTCGCCGCCGTGGTGGTTGTTGTGGTTCCTCCGCATGCCGCGAGCAGCGGCAGCAGGCCTACTACCAGAACCAATAGCAGAAGACCTATGACCAGTGTTGACTTCTTCATTCCGCTCTCCTTATGGACGACCATTCAAAGTCGTTTTCCATCTTGCTGCGCCCTGTAGTCCTGCCAAAGTCACCTTGCCGCCGCGTACCCCCTTTCGCTGTACGTGAGGGTCGTGCTCCGCTCTTCCCTCGACCTTCTCACACCTCCCCTGTCCATCGGCGCTAGCCGCCGCTGTGGAACCGCGTCAATAGGAACTCGCCACCATCCTCTATCGGACTGTCCTTGTCCCGCGGCCAAATGGCAGTCCGGCCGCCTATCACAAGCACCACCGCGTAGTGTAGCCTGCCGCGATCGTCAAAAAGCTCCCGGCCGAGACGGGGAAAGCGCCGTGTCAGCTCGTCGAAGGCTGCGCCCAACGTGCAACCGGCGCCCTCGAGCTCGATGGGCTCCGGGCCGACGAATCTCGTCAGGTCGCCGACGAGTCTCACCTTGACCGCCACCTCTATCCCCTCCCGCGCGCAGCCGCGTACGCAGCCGCGTTCTCGCCGGCCAGACGGCCCGAGACGAGGGCGAACGCCGAAGCGATGCCCGAGGTGTCCTTCATGCTGTAGCTCTCCGCATGAAGACCGCCCACGTCGTTGCCGGCCGCGTAGAGGCCCGGCACGACGCGGTCGAAGTCGTCCACTGCCTCGACCTTCTCGCTGACCCGTATGCCGCCAAGCGTGCCCAGGAAGTGGGTTCGCGCCCGGGCGGCGTAGTAGTTGGGGCCCCGAAGGGGCCGCAGATAGAGTCGGTCCTTGGCGAAGAGCGGATCACGGCCTTTGGCGCAGGCCTCGTTGTACTCGGCGACGGTGGCCGATAGAACCCGCGGGTCCACCTCCATCTTTGCGGCCAGCTCTTCGACCGACCTCCCCGAGACCAGGTTCGGCGATTGCAGCGCGAGAAGCCGTTCGAGCACCTCGCTCAGGTCGTGCAGCTTGTGACCGGGCAACAGCTGCTGCGTCATGCCTCTGTCGACACCGTCCTCCGCGTAGAGCCGCCTGAGGCCGTCGTCGAAGATAGACCACGTGTACCCCTGCTTGATGCGCCTGCTGGTGTTGCCCGTAGAGGTATCGACGAAGGCGATACTCTCGTCGCAGAAGCGTCGCCCGTTCGGGTCCAGCCAGAGCGCCGGCTGGATGCAGGCCGCCTCGACCGTGTTCATCAAGGGGAACTCCCGGCCGCAAGGAGCGACGCGGATGGCGTGGATGACTCCCATGCCTTCCGCTCCCGCGCCCATCTGCCAGGCCAGGCGGATGCCGTCTCCCATCTTGCCGGCATTTCCCACCGGCAGGAGGTTCTCACCCAAGCCGAATCCCGTGTACTTTTTGATCCACTCGGCATTGTTCGCGTATCCACCGCTTGCGATGACAACCGCCCGGCAGGCGAAGTCCGCAAGGCGGCCGCCGACCTTGGCGCGAACACCGCGCGGCGCACCATCCTCGTCTCGGAGAATGTCCACGAGAGGCGCGCTCGTCTTGATCTCGACGCCGCGCTCCGTCGCGGCACGCGCGAGAGCCCTCATCATGCCGCGGCCCGCGCCCTTGAGCGCGTGGTAGGTACGTGGCGCGTCCGGCATGTTGATCGTCACCTCGGTGAACTCCACACCACGGGCCTGCGCCCAACTGATGGTCTCGGCCGAGCGATCGATGAGGGCCCTGACCAGCCGGGCGTTGCTGAGCCAGTGGTTGTACTCCATGAAGTTGTGGAAAGCCTGGTCACACGTGTAGCCAACATAGTCCTGCTTCTGCATCTCGCTCTCGGCCGCGAACACCCCCTGGATGAAGTTGGAGGTGCCACCAAGAGACCGGCGCTTCTCCAGCAGGATGACACTCGCGCCCGCCTCACGCGCCTCGATCGCAGCCGCAAGCCCGGCGGCGCCGCTGCCCATCACGACAACGTCGGCCTGGCCGGCCAGTTCTTGCCGCGCGTCCGGGCTCATGCCTGACACCCTCCCGCGCCGAGGTNNCGCGGCCAACTCATTGATCGCGGCCCCCGATACGTCCACGACGCAGGCGCCGCCGTCGACCGGTATCACGGTGGCCGTGATGAAGCTCGCTTCGTCGCTCGCCAGGAAACTGCAGAAGGCCGCCAACTCGCTCGGGTCGGAAATGCGCCGGAGCGGGATGTCCCTCGAGAAGATGCGGAATACGTCCTCCACCTGCAGTCCGCAACTCTGGGCGAACGGAGTCATGCCGGCCACGAGCATTTCGGTCATGTGGGCGCCCGGGCAGAGCACGTTGCAGCGCACCTTGTTCACCCCATAATCCACGGCGATCTGCTTGGTGAGACCTATCAGTCCGCTCTTCGAGGCGCAATAGGCCGGTAGCCCAGGCACGCCCAGCAGCCCTGCCAGAGAAGAGATGTTGACGATGGAACCCCCGCCCGCCTCGATCATGTGTGGTATCGACGCCTTCATCAGGAGGAAGGGGCCGGTGAGATTGACCTCGAGCACGCGACTCCAGAGTGCGGGGTCGAGGTCGACGGCACTGCAGGGCTGCTGATCCATGCCCGCGTTGTTCACGAGCACG
>PMIZ01000300.1 GCA_003157225.1 Actinomycetota bacterium
CGCCATGGCGGCGGTGGCCTTCGCGAAGGAAACGGTGGGGGTCGTCTGAGACATGCTGGCTCCCGAGCGGCCATGGTCGGCGCTTTCGCCTGACGAGCGGTTGGTCCGTCGCTGGACGGCGTTTGTCGAGCCCGGGCTGGAGTTCACCACCCCGCAAGCGGGGTCTGAGTACCACGCCCGCGCCACCCGGCTGAAGAAGGCCATCCTTCTCGAGGGAGAACCCGATCGGGTTCCGGTGTGCGCTCTCACTGGGCTCTACCCGGCAAGCATAAAGGGCATCTCGCCCTATGAGGCCATGCACGACTACCCGCGGGCGGTGGAGGTTTGGCTGAGTTGCAACCGGAAACTGCAGACCGACGCCTTGATGGGGCCTACCTTCGCCGCCATCCCCGCTCGGGCCTTCGAGCTACTCGATGTGCAGATGCTCAGCTGGCCGGGGCACGGTGTCTCGAGAGACGCCGGCTTCCAGTACAACGAGAGAGAGTGGATGCTGCCCGACGAGTACGAGCTGTTGATCGACGATCCCACAGACTACCTTCTGCACGTCTACCTTCCACGGACCGTCTCCGGCCTGGCCGGATTCGCCAAACTGGTGTCGCCACTGGACATGGTCGAGATCGTGGCTTCGCCCCCGTATCTGATGCGCTGGGCCAGCCCCGAGGTGCAAGCGAGCCTACAGAAGCTCACCGCCGCCGGCGAAGAATGCATCGCTTGGGGTGGCGCCTTCTATCCGTTGCTGGGGCAGTTGGTCGCCGAGGGGTTCCCAGGGACGATCGGATCGATGTCACTTGCTCCGTTCGACTTCATTGGAGACACGCTCCGGGGCACCCGCGGCATTCTCACGGACATGTTCCGGCAGCCGGACGCCGTGCTCGAAGCCTGCGACCGTCTGGCTAGGGTGCTTGTCAAATGGGTCACCCGGCGGGCGACCCCCCAGAGCCCTCCGCTCGTCTTCATCCCCTTGCACAAGGGCGCCGACAGCTTCATGAACGTGGAGCAGTTCAAGAAGTTCTACTGGCCAAGTCTGCGCAAGGTGATCGTGGGCTTGGTGGAAGACGGCTTTGTCCCCTATCTGTTCGCGGAAGGCGCGTACAACACGCGGCTGGAGGCGATCAGCGACGTACCTGCCGGACGGACGGTCTGGCAGTTCGATCGCACCGACATGCGCCGCGCCAAGCAGATCCTAGGGGGCATTGCTTGCATTCAAGGGAATGTTCCCCTTTCGCTGCTTCAGCTCGGCACGCCCGCGCAGGTGCGCGACTATTGCCGCGACCTGATCGAGGCTGTGGGCCCAGGTGGCGGTTTCATCTTGGACGTGGGAGCTGTGGTGGACGAAGCCGAAGAGCCGAACATGCTGGCCATGATCCAAACGGCGAAGGAATCAGCGGTTCCATTGGGAGAGGAGTAACAGTGGCAGACAAACCTTGGGCGGAGATGACCGCTGCCGAGAAGCGCGCTGCGCGTATCGAGAAGTGGCAGAATCCCGGAGTTCCCTTTGCCAGTCCGGAAGCCGAAGCCGCCTACAAGGCGAGACTCGGTCGCTTGCTCAAGGCCATCAACCTGGAGCAGCCGGACAGAGTGCCCGTTGCGCTAACGGCGGGCTGGTGGCCGGCGGCGAGGGCGGGTATGACGCCGTACGACGCTATGCATGACACCGCGCGCGCCGCTCAGGCCTGGCTGGATTTCAACCTGGCCTTCCCGATGGACGCCATGGTGAGCCCGGTGCTGTATACCACCCCGGCGTCGGTGTTCGAGACGATAGACTACAAGCTGTACTCGTGGCCGGGTCACGGGGTCGCCAAAGAAGCGAGCTACCAGTACAACGAGAAGGAGTGGATGCTTCCCGAGGAGTACGACCACCTCATTTCCGATCCCACCGACTATATGCTGCGTGCCTATCTGCCGCGCGTCGTTGGCGCCTTTGCCGGCTTCCGCAATCTCTCGTCGTTCTTCGACTTCATCGAACTACCGTTCGTCGGGGGGCATGTCGGTGGCTGGGGGACGCCGGAGATGGCCGACGGTCTGCGGCGCCTCGCCGATGCTGCCCAGATGGTCGGCCAGTGGGCAGGGGCCATCTTCCCGAAGATCGGCGAGACCATCAGCCTGGGCTTCCCGGCCTACTGGGGCGGGTCGACCAAAGCGCCGTTCGACATCCTGGGCGACAGCCTGAGGGGCACCAAGCAGGTAGCTATGGACCTCTACCGCCATCCCGACAAGGTGTTGGCGGCGTGCGAGCGTCTCACTCAGGTGGCTTTGGACTTCGTGTTCAAGCGTCCCGGCGAGTTCGCCACGCCGGTGATCTTCATGCCACTGCACAAGGGCGCCGACGGCTTCATGAGCGACAAGCAGTTCCAGACGTACTACTGGCCCAGCCTGCGGGCGGTTCTTCTGGGTCTCATCGAGGAAGGGTTCATCCCGTTCCTGTTTGCCGAAGGCCGGTACAACAGCCGGTTGGAGGCAATCATGGACCTGCCCAAAGGGAGCACCGTCTGGCTGTTCGACCAGACCGACATGGCACGTGCCAAGCAGACCATAGGCACTGTTGCCTGCATCCAGGGCAACGTTCCTTTGTCCCTACTCTACGCTGGTACGCCGGAGGCGACGGCGGAATACACGCGCTCCCTCATAGACACGGCTGGCAAGGGAGGTGGCTATGTCCTCGACGTCGGCGCGGTAGCCGACTTGGGCAAGGAGGAGAACTTGCGTGCAATGATCCAGACAGCCGAGGATTACGGACGCTACTAGTGGAACCGCGAAACGAAGGGGGAGAGAGTCTGCTGGAGGTGGTTGGATGGGATGGGGTTCGGTTGATCAGTGCCTCGGCACGCGGTGTTTGACGGAGTGTCAGTGAGACTTAGGGAGGGCAATAACGATGCTATCTGACGAGCAAGAAGCCCAAGAAACCACGGAAAAAGGCATCATCGACGGCAAAGAGGTCAGTCGGCGCGAGTTCCTGAAGTACGCTGGCGTTGCCGGCGCGGCTGTCGGCCTCAGCGGCGGCTTGGGTGGCCTGCTTGCCGCCTGCGGCGGCACCACCACAACTACCGCTGCATCGGCGGCTACCACCACGACGGCAGGGACAGGGTCCACCACCGTCACCACTGCCGGCTCCACCACCACGGTGTCTTCCGGCCCGACCCCGCCGACCCAGGACAAGATCGTCATCGGCGCGCCGCGGCCGGTCACCGGGTCTTTGTCGGCCTTCGAGGCCGGCAACTGGGGTCCTGCCTACAAGCTGTGGACCAAGGACGTTAACGACGCCGGCGGTATCACCGTAGCCGGCAAGAAGCTGCCCATCGAGCTCAAGATCTACGACGACCAGAGCAACCTCGACACGAGCATGCGTTTGCTCACCAAGCTTATCGAAGAGGACAAGGTCGACTTTGTCATGGCGCCGTGCAGCACTGCGTTCCTGTTCGCTGCGGCTGGCGTGTGCAACGCGAAGAAGTACCTCCTGATGAGCGCCGAGGGTGGCGCCACCACGCTCGAGAAAGAGATGGAGAAAGGGAATCTGCCGTACTTCTTCCAGGTTCTCAACTACTCCGACCACTACCAGACGCCCACCTTCACGGCCCTCATGCAGGAGCTGGGCATGAAGACCGCGTCCGTGGTCTACATCGACGACCTGCACGGCATCGAGTATCAGGCTCAGGCGCAGATCTTCTTCTCCGGCGCGGGCATCAAGATCCTGTCCAACACCGCAGTTCCGTTGGACATCAAAGACGTGTCCAGCATCATCAAGAAGATCCAGGGCGAGAACCCGGACGCGGTCTGCTTCTACGTCTACCCGCCGATCAACCCGCTCTGCGCCGGCGCGATGCTCCAGATCAACTACAGCCCGAAATGCGTCCTCTGGGGCCCCACCGGCGCCAGCCAGTGGTTCTACGATGCGTTCAAGGGCGCGCTGGATGGGACCATGTTCGAGGGTGCCTGGAGCGTTCACAGCACCCCGACCGCGCAGGCCTACTACGACAAGCTGGCCGCTTTCGTCACCCCGGCGAACGTAGACTTCTGGGGCGGCCTCATCTATCGGGGCCAGCTGGAAGCCTTCCAGCAGTCCATCGAGCAGGCTGGGACCCTGGACAATACGGCGGTTGCCGCCGTCCTCCGCAAGGGGCACTTCAAGACGTCACTCACCGACGACTTCTTCTTCGATCAGGACCAGATTCTCAACCAGTCCTCCTACTCGGGCCAGATCGGCCAGTGGCAGAAGGGCATAGCCGAGGTCATCGACGCGGGCAAAGTGCGCACGGCAACCCCCATCTATCCGAAACTGGGCTGGGCTGATGCCGCCAAGTCGGCACCCAGCACGACCACCACTGCTCCCGCGACCCCGCCGAGCAGCTAGTTGGAGGAACGGGCACGCATACGGTGTGATCAACAGTTGAACTGAGCAGGCGGCCGGGGGCGCGCCTTAGGGCGCGCCCCCG
>PMIZ01000269.1 GCA_003157225.1 Actinomycetota bacterium
GCCCCGGAGCGGCTCCATGACGATGATCCCCATGCCCTTGGCGTAAGCGTGCCGCATGCCCTCGATGCCTGCCTGGAACTGCTCGTCAAGCATGTTGAACTGCACCTGAGCGAAGTCCCAGTCATAGCCGTCGGCTATGCGGATGAAGTCGTCTTTGCGGCCGTGGAACGAGAACCCCATCCTCCGGACCTCCCCGCTGGCCCTGATGGCGTCCATGAACGGGAGCACGCCGAGCGAGACCATTCGGTCCCAGGCCGGCCCGTCCAGCGAATGCAGAAGGTAGTAGTCGATCGTCTCCACCTGCAACCTCTGGAGCTGTTTCTCGAAGGTGGCTCGGATCGCTTCCTTCTTGCGGATCGTAAGGCAGGGAAGCTTGGTAGCGACGTTGACTCGCTCCCGATAGCCGTCCTTGAGGACCTGCGTGCCCAGAAACGACTCCGCTGCGCCCATGTGATACAGGTAGGCGGTGTCAAGATAGTTGACGCCGGCGTCAACGGCCATCCTGATCTGCCGGACGGCAGCGTCTCTATCGATCAGGCTCGAATTCCGGCCGCCCACTCGGGTGGGCAAGCGCATGCAGCCGAAGCCCAGCACGGATAGCCGCTCGCTCGAGTTGGGCATGGTGCGATACTGCATGCCCGGTCAGTCGTTCTTGCGTCGGACCATCCGCAAGCTGTAGAGCGCTGAGGGAAGCATTTGCCCGCCGAGCGTTCCCCACAGACCACTAAGGTTCTCAAGCTCAACGGGGACGAGCGTGAAGAACAGTTTCTCGACGTCCGCCGGTAAGGGGTTCTCGGGATGTGCGTCAAGTGAGACGTGCGTGGGCCGCTCGTGAAACAGCCGAATGGTCCTGTAGAGATGCTTCATGCTGGTGTCGTAGCGCCGGAAGCGGAAGGAGAAGAGCAGGAACAGCTCGAGGGAATCCAGCAAGTCGGGCCGGCCCAAGCCACTCCCCTGATAGGCACTTACCTTGAAGTTGACAACGCTGATGACGGCTCCCCGAGTCTCTGAGCGGTCGGAGAGGACCGCCGCGCTATCGAGAAGCACCTCGTTTTCGGGGAGCTCCAACCGGTAGCTCAGTTCGCGTCGAATATACTCCAGCACCTCATTCATGTTGCGGCAGCATAACTCCTTAGTGAGGATGGCTGCCCGGCAAGGATTCGAACCTCGACTAACTGGTCCAGAGCCAGTCGTGCTGCCGTTACACCACCGGGCAAAGCGCCAGCAAGTTTATCACCGCGGCGGGGGTCCTTGCTTGCCGGGCGTGCCCTACTGCTGGTTTTCCGCGTTCGGCCCTGGGGGTGGTGGCGTGCTGTCCAGGCCGTACACGGATTTCCAGAGGATGGCATCCAGCACCTGTTGGGGGACCGAGTCGACCAGTCCGAGCGTCAGCCCGGCCGAGAGGGCCGGCCACGGAGGAGCCTGTGTGTTGTAGGTCAGGAGTTTGATATTGGTGGGGATGGCGTCCACGGGCGCAGCATTGAGCGGTTCGGAGGTGAAGACGTCGTACATCGGGGTGGCCAACGCGTCGTTGAGGGACAACGGATCCATGCCCGTGATGAGCTCCATGGAGCGCACCACCGAGAGCAGGTCGTAGCGCGTGTGAATGACCGCGCCTTGGCGGGCGTAGGGGCTGATCACCGCCACGGGGATGCGGTGGGCATCGACGTGGTCGGCGCCATCCTGGGAGTCATCCTCGACGATGAAGATCGCCGAGGATGACCAGATGTTGGAGTGCGAGATCATCTGCACCAGTTGACCGATCGCCAAGTCGCTATCGGCCACCATGGCGGTCGGGATGGGATAGCCGGGCTGGGTGCCACGAGTGTGGTCGCTCGTCAAGCAGATGTAGTTGAACGTCGGGACGGCGCCCGCAGCGAGTTGGCTGACGAATCGCGTCCGAAAACTGTCGATATGGGAGTAGCTGCCTGCCGGCGCGCCGGCCGGAAGGCTGGAGTCGAAGATCTCCCCCCCGTCGAGCGCCGTGCCGATGGTCAGGTCGCAGGGGAAAGTCCCATTGGGCGTGAGCGTGGGACCAAGGTCGGAATGAGCTCCCACAAGCTGTTCCTCCGTGCGTACCGCGACTGACTGATCTCGATCAGCGACGTTCGGCTCGTCGGCGGAGATCCCCTCGCCGTAGTTGAAGTACGAGATGCCCTGGCGCTCAGCTTGGTCGAAGAGGAACCCGTTGCCGGGGAAGGTCACAGCGAACACGCCGAAGTCGTTGGGGCGCCCGCGCCCGGCGTACTCGTGCACCCAGTTGCGATCGACATAGTCGGGAACGATGGCCGCCGCGGTCCAGTAGTGCCCCTGGATCGAGGCCTCGGAGTTGGCGAAGACACTATCTAGGAGAGGAAAGCGCGTGACCAAGGAGTGCAGGTTCGGCGTCACGTTTTGCCCGAACACAGTCAGTTGCGGGTTGCCATTGCCTCGGCTGACGTCGCCCAGAAGCTGGTCGTAGCTCCGGTTCTCGCGCACTACGAAGAACACGTGCTTGATCGGCCCGTCGGCGCGTAGCGGCGTCCCGGCCGGGGCCGGCTGAGCGCCCACCGGCTGTATCTGACGCAGCGCCACCGGAGTGAGCAGCTTGACCTGTCCGTCCGAGGGCAGTGACATGAGGCCCGCCCGGCCGGCGACCATGGCGGGAAGGTAGGTGGTCCCTGAACCAGGGTTAAAGACATCGGTCGTGGGAGCGATACTAGTGTTGAAGGCCCAGAAGATAGGATCGAATGGATTTGTCGGCACGGAGCCGGTCGGGTTGGGTCCGACACCGACGCCTCGGGCGGCAACATACATGAGCTGCGCTCCGTCGCTCCCGGTGATGGCGGTGACTACTACCTGGGGATCCTCCGCCACCGGGATGTCGCCCACCAGCGTCCATTCGAGCGCGGGCATGGTTTCCGGGCCCGGCAGGCGGATAACCCCGATCGCATCTACGCCCGACTCGGCCACGAACAGGC
>PMIZ01000231.1 GCA_003157225.1 Actinomycetota bacterium
TCGGCGCCGGCGTCTTCGGAGCGCTTGACGATGTCGTGCCAAACCTCGCGTTTGGAATCCACCATGAGGGACGCGATCACGGCGTGATGCGGGTAGCGCCGCTTGACTTCGGCGATCTCGCGCAGATCGGCGTCGGTACTGACCGGGAGACCGAGGCACCCGGCTACCACCTCGGCAGTCTGTCGCGCCCGCAGCAAAGGACTCGCGACACACCACGTTCCCGCGCCCGATGTCACGAGTCGGGGCTGCAGTAGTTCGGCCAGCCGCTGCACGTGGTCCCGTCCCTGGGCCGCCAGCGGCAGATCGGTGGAACCCATCACCCGACCCGCGAGGGTACCCTCGGTCTCTCCGTGGCGTATCAGATAGACCTGCTTCGGCATCTCGTCATCCTTCACTACACATCGAGCAACAAGAAGGCGTCCCGGGGCCTGGACAGACCCCGGGACGCCGTATTCCGCCCCGAACATCGACACTCTCGCCCCGGTCCACGGGGGCAGCATCTGTCTCGCTGGCACGGATAGGTCTTCTGGCTCCCGGATCGACCTACTTGTCGCGCCTTCCCATCCGTCGAGGACAGTGGCTTCGGCGACTTTCGTTCCCGGTCACAGCGGCGGGACCGCGTCGGAATTGCACCGACTTCCCTTCTAGCTCTCAGCGTTCGCAGAGCACCCGTGCATCGGGGTCACTTGTACCACAGGTGCGGCGGACTAATCAAGGCCGGCAGCCCTTCCTGGGACTCAGTTCAGGATTCCNNCGGCGGCCCAGCACGAATAGATAGACAGCCAGAAGCAGCCACACGATCCCATAGCCGAGGGCGAGATAGCCCATCCCGCTCACTGATCACCTCCCCACTCGTCGCGCGAGGGTCGGAGAGACTCCAGCCGCGCGCTCATGCCCTCCATGTGCGTACGCAGCACCAGAAGGTAGACGAACAGCAGGGTGAAGGCCGCCAAGCAAGCCATCAGGACCCACACCATGGTCGTGTCCATGGCGAAGCCGCCTCCGCCCAGGATGCGCGGGTGCACGGTCCGCCACCACCAAATCGAGAGGAACACTATGGGCACGTCTATCCACCCGACGATCCCATAGACGGCGGCCAACCTGGCCCGTTTGTGCCCAGGCAGGCTCACGGAGCGCAGGAGCAGGTAGCCCACGTAGATGAACCATAGGATGAGGGTGGTGGTGAGCCGCGGTTCCCACGTCCAGAAGACACCCCAGGCGGATTTGGCCCAAAGAGGCCCGGTGATGAGAGTGATGGTGGTGAAGACCACGCCGATCTCTGCAGCGGCCGCCGCGACTCGGTCGTGCCGGAGGTTGCCGGTCACGAGATAGGCCACGCTGAAGCCGAAGACGCAGGTGAAGGCCGGGCCGAGAGCGACCCAGGCGCTGGGCATGTGGAAGTAGAAGAGCCGCTGCACGTCGCCCATCGTCGCCTCGCGCGGCGCCAACACGAACGCAGCCACGGTAGCGAAGACCATGGCGGCGCCGGCCACCGCGCCCAAGACGGTGGTCAAGCCCAGACGCTCCTTCAACCTGCTGCTCATCATTCCACCACGTAGTCAAAGAGGACGAACCCTACTGCCATGAAGAGCACATCGTATATTGCCATGAACACCGGCCACAAGCCGAGGCCGTTCCAGGGCTCAGGTCCGAGTAGGACCACGGAGCACCTCGCGGCGCCGATCAAGAGCGGCACCAGGAGCGGCAGGACGAGCACCGTGAGCAGTGCGCCTCGAGCTCGGACCCCAGCCGTTATCGCCGCCGAGAGCGTGCCCACTGCCGCCAGCCCAGCCGCGACGAGGAACATCACCCCGAGCAGCGCCAGCCACTTGAGACCGAGCCCCACGTCGTAGAGCACGGTGAAGAAGATCAGGACGAGGAAACCGCTCGCGAAGGAGAAGATCAGGCTACCGAGCAGCTTGCCGAGATAGATGGCGCCGCGATCGACCGGGCAGAGCAGCAGGCCCTCGAGGCATTGTGCTTCCTTCTCGCTCTCGAACGAGCGGCCAACGGCCAGCAGGCCGGGAAAAAGGAAGGCCGCCCAGAGTACGCCCGACCGAGCCAACGCCGAGTCTTTCGAGCCGGCTTCCGTGCTGAAACTGAACACGAGAACCACGAGGAACCCGAGCAGGACCATGGTGATCACGGCGCTGGCCGCCCGCAGCTCGGAACGCAGATCCTTCTTGGTTATGGTCCACGCGTGAGCAAGACCAGCCCTCACGAGCGACCCCGTTCGCCGACGCGGCCTCGCTCACGAGCCTGACCGCCTGTCGCAAGCGCCCGGCCCTTGGCCACCGCTTCGTCGTAGAGCGCGAGGAAGCCCGCCGGATCCAGACCAGCCGCCGGAAGGTCCACGACCAGGCTGCCGCCCGACAGCACAGCCACCCGGTCGGCGAGATCGAGACCGCCGTCCAGGTCGTGCGTGGTCATGAGCACGGTCCTGTCGTCGCTCCGGAGGGTACGAAGGAGAGCGGTCAGGTTCTCGCGGGCCTCGTGGTCCAGACCCGTGAACGGTTCGTCCAGCAGAAGCACGCGTGGGCCGTGCAGGAGGGCCCGGCCCACGGCCAGTCTCTGCAGCATGCCGCGCGAGTAGCCGGAGACTTGCCTGTTCATGGCCGAGGAGAGGCCCATTGTCTCCAGCATGTCACGAGCGTCGGTCTTTGGCTGACGCAGGCCATAGAGTCGAGCGTAGAACTCGAGGTTCTCGCGCCCGGTCAACTGCGGGTAGAGGTACGGATAGTGGGAGATGACGCCGATGAGCTTCCTGAAAGCTGCAGGGTCCTCGCTCAGCTCGACGCCCTCGACGCGCACGGCGCCGGCCGACGGTCGCAACAGGCCGGCCAGGATCTTGAGCAGAGTGGTCTTGCCTGCCCCGTTAGGTCCGAAGACGGTGAGAACCGATCCGCGCTCCACGGACAGGGTGACCCCCCGCAGCACTCTCAGCGGACCGAAGGAGAACCCGATGCCCTTCGCTTCGACCGCCGGCACCGTCTTAGCCTTCGCGAGGCGGAGTGCCACTCGCGGCCGTGCGGAGGGCCCCGCCAGGAGCCGCGCCGGCAGGCCGCCGGCGCCGGCGCAGCGACCACAGGGCGACCAGTGCGCCCAGACTCATCACTCCACCGCCGATCCACAGCCAGATAATGAGTGGGTGGTACTCCAGGCGGAAATCCGCTGTCTTGCTGCCAGAATCAACAGAGAGCAGCGAAACATACACGTCGCCGGCCAGGGACGTGCGCCGGGCCACCCGGGTCCACGTCTGATCGCTCGCCGGATAGTACTCGAGGGAGGGCGAAAGCTGCCCCTCGTTCTTGCCATCGATGGAGAGCCCGAGCGTGGCGCGCGTCACGCTTCTGTCGGTGTTGTTCTCGGCCTGCAACTGCACGTCCTGGTAGTCGATCTTGAGCTCGCCCAGCGTCAGAGACTCCCCCAGAGCCAGCTGCCCCTCCACCGACTGCTTGTAGGCCCAGGAGCCGGCAAGCCCGATCATCAAGATGAGCAGCCCCAAGTGCACGAGCAAGGCCCCATAGCGCCGCCGGTTCCGCCAACCCCGCGCGAACATCAGAGCCGTCGCCGCGATGGCCGCGCCACATAGGACGAAGGCGGCCACCGGGTATCCCTTGCGCACTCCAGCGGAGAGAAGAACGACCAGCACCACCAGTCCCGCCGCGGCGACGCCGAGCCCGCCGAAAACCAGGCGTCGCCTGGATCCCCTAAGCGAGGATGCGAGCGCGCAGACCACCAGCAGCAACAGGAGCACGAGGCCCAAGGGAGCCGTCACCGAATCGAAGAACCCGGTCCCAAAGACGAACTCTCTGTTCGTGAGGGAGTGCGCGATCGGCGGATAGATCACTCCCCAGAGGATGAGGAAGGTGATGATCGAGAGCAGGACTACCGTGTACAAGATATTGGAGTCGTCGCTGAACAGGCCCGAGGGCTCCCCGCTCGAGCGCAGCGTCGCGTAACGCTTCACGAGGAGTCCCACGGGAAGCAACAGCATCAGCACCATGAAGACCGCGAACCAGGCGATGAGGCGGGGCTCGGTGAAGGCGTGCACCGAAACCGCCACCCCCGTCCGGGTGAGGAACGTGCCGAAGATGGTGAGAAGGAACGTGATCGCCGCAAGAGACACCATCCAAATCTGCAGCCGCTGTCTTCTGTGCGCGACGATGGCCGAATGTAGCAGCGCGGTCGCGGTGAGCCAGGGGATCAGCGAGGCGTTCTCCACCGGGTCCCAGGCCCAGTAGCCACCCCACCCGAGAGTCACGTAAGCCCACCAGGCGCCCACCACGTTGCCGATGGTGAGGAACAGCCATCCGACCAGCGCCCACCGTCGTACGGCCCCGATCCAGTTCCTGGTCGGGCTGCCGTTGGCGAGGCCGGCCACCGCCAGTGCGAAGGGCACGGCCATGGCTACATAGCCCAGGTAGAGGGCGACCGGATGGATGATCATGCCCGGGTTCCGCAGCATGGGGTTGAGCCCCAGCCCGTCCGACGGCCCCGGCTGCATGGAATTCGCCACAAAGGGGTTGCAGCGAGGACCGAGGAGCACGAGTAGGGAGAAGAACAGACTGATGAACGACAGCACAGCCATTAGGTAGGGGGCCGAGCCCGGATCCCGCTTGGTCCCGCCCCGAACGGCAACCACCGCGAAGATGGCCATCAGCAATAGCCACAGCAGCAGCGACCCCGCGTTGCCCGCCCATAGCGCCGAGATGGTGTAGACCCCAGATAGGGCACGCGAGCTGTGCTCGTAGACGTAAAGATTGCCGAAATCCCTCGCCAAGAACGCTGCGAGCAACAGCAGCATCGCCGCCACGGCCAAACCGAGCACGGCATAGAGAGCCGCCATCCCACTCCGGATGAGCACCGGCCGACCAAGCAGGCGGCCCAGCAACGGTAGCGCGAACCCGGCGAAGGCGGCCACCGCGGTGATGGCAAGCAGTGCGTAGCCGGCGTTCGTCACTTAGCCGCCTCGTATTTGCTCGGGCACTTGGTGATGAGCGTGTCCGCGGAGAAGGTCCCTTTGCCATCGTAGCCACCTTCGGCCACCACTTCGGCACCCGGCTGATTCTTGAAGGCGTCGGGCAGAGCGCCGCCGTAGACCACGGACACCACGTCGGAGGGCTTGTCCCGATCGTAAAGGGTGAAGGTGAAGTCCTTCTGCGCGTCGCCGGCAAGAGAGCCGCCCTGCAGCTCTCCGGAGACCCGAACGTGCTGCATTCCTCCCAGGGCCTTCAGCTCCGAAACCGAGTAGTAGTACACCGCTCCGCGGCCGATGGCCAACCAAAGCAACACGCCCACCGCCATCACTATGACCGCGAGACCCGCGATCAGCCGTGTTTTGCGAGACTTCTTGCGTTTGCCGGCTACGGAGGGCTCGCTCATCCGGAGAACTTTACCAGAGACGCGGCGCCAAGATGAAAACGCCGCTTGCGCACCGCGGCCGTTGCCGATATCGTGGCCGCTAGGAGCGCGCAGTGTGCGGAGTCGAAGAGGGAGCACGCGTGGCCGAGACGCCCCCCGACAGCGGCACCCAGGAGAGCCCAGAGACCGCGACGCCGAAGCCTACGAAACGCAGGAAACTTCGTCGCCGGTGGGTGGCGCTCATAATCGTGGCCTCTGTGATCGTCGTCGTGGTGGCCGCGGCGTTCGTCACCGCCCACTTCACGAGCCGTAGCTCCTTCTGCGATACCTGTCACGAGATGAACGTCTACTACGCAAGCTGGCAGGGCTCGGTCCACTCTACGGCCCAGTGCCGTGACTGTCACATCCCGCCCGGGACCATAGCCTACATTGAGACCAAGCTATTCTCGTTCCGTGAGATATGGGTGCATATCACCAGCAAAGCCGAGCCCCCGCTGGCGGTCACGCGCGAGATCCCCAACAGCAACTGCCTGGCCTGCCATAGCAACAGGCCACAGACTATCCAACTCGGAAACGTCACGTTCTCGCACACCGTCCATCAGTCGCAAAACTGCATCGCCTGCCACGTGCGTCTCGTGCATCGCGACGTCAATCCGCCCTACTACAAGAACCCGGGGGCCATGTCGTCGTGTGTCGTTTGCCACGATGGCAAGACGGCCCCTAGCACCTGCTCCACCTGCCACACGCCGCCCCATGAGGCGCGGGGCGAATGCAGTTCCTGCCACAACACTCAAAGCTGGACAGCTGGATCGACGGCTCATCCCTTCGCGCTCACCGGAGGCCACGCCAGCCTGAACTGCACCGACTGCCACGTCAGCAAGCCCGGCGTGGCGACGATACCTGGCACCACACTCGCCAAAGCCGATCCGGCGTGCATCTCCTGCCACGGTGATCACCACAACGGGTTGACGGATTGCGCCAGCTGCCACACACCCCAAGCCTGGATCCCCTCCAGCTTCGTCCATCCCCAGGTGGGCCCGCACGTGCCCAGCGGTGAGCATCCCCTCCAGTGCACGGACTGCCACACCTCGGGTTACGCCACCCATCACTGCACCAAGTGCCACGCCACCGACTCCGGGGGCGGCGGAGGGGACTGACCCCCGCGCGCGCGGATCGGCGCAGCGTCCGCGTCCGCAATCTCCATCTGCACCCCCGCCTCTTGAACTTCGCATAGCCATTCGGGCAATACGAGGTGACCGCGGTCAGCGTCTACGAGAACTCGACCGACACCGAGGCGATCAAGCAGTCGCTGGAGACTCCCGCGAGCTTTGCCCAAGTGCTTGGGCGCCACTTCGGTTCGGTCCACCGCTGCCTCAGTCAGCGGCTCGGCCCTCCGGGGTCAGACTTCGACTCCTAGCCCGCTTCGTCGACCGGCTGCTCGTAGCGGAACTTCGAGCACCGCAGCTGCTCGGGCACCTCGCAGGGGTAGGCTCCTGTGAAACAGGCGGCGCAGAACGTGTCCTCCAGCGTCTCCACGCCGGTCGCCCGCATGAGTCCCTCGAGCGATAGGTAAGCCACAGAAGTCGCCCCGAGCTCGCGGCTTATCTCCTCGATGCTCTTCCCGAAGGCGATGAACTCGTCCTGGTCGGCCATGTCGATGCCGTAGAAGCAGGGAAAGACGATGGGCGGCGAACTGATGCGCAGATGCACCTCTGTCGCCCCCGCCTCGAACAGTACGCGCACCAAGGCCCTGGTGGTGTTGCCCCGCACGATGGAATCGTCCACCACAACCAAGCGTTTGCCTTTGATGGCGGAGCTAAGCGGGTTGAACTTCATACGGATGCCTAGCTTGCGGACCCGGTCCTCGGGATTGATGAACGTCCGGCCGATGTAGCGGTTCTTGATAAGCGCCTCTCCATACGTGATGCCACTGCCGGCCGCGTAGCCGATGGCTGCCGAGTTGCCGGTATCGGGCACGGGAATCACGAGATCGGCCTCCACCGGCGATTCGGACGCCAGTTCCCCTCCCATGCGGCTGCGCGCAGCGTAGAGGGTCTGACCTTTCATCACCGAGTCGGGGCGGGCGAAGTAGATGAACTCGAAGACGCAGAGCGCTTCGCGCTTGCGGTCGACCACCTGCTCGATGTGGTAGCCATGCTCGTCGATGAGGCAGATCTCGCCCGGCTCGATCTCCCGCACGATCGTCGCCCCGATGATGTCCAGGCCCGATGACTCGCTCGACAAGCAGAACCGACCGTCCAACTGGCCCAGAACAAGGGGCCGCACCCCGTACGGGTCGCGGAAACCGATGACCTCGTCCTTGGTGAGCAGCACGGCGCTGAAGGCCCCGCGCAGCCGGGGGATGACCTCCCGCAGCGCGACGCGTATGTCGCGGGAGGGATGCTCGGCCAGCAGGGCGGCAATGATCTCAGTATCCGACGTGCTTTCGAAGATGTGCCCGTTCTCCAAGAGCGTGGCGCGAAGCTCGTCAGTGTTCACCAAGTTGCCGTTGTGGGCGAGAGCGATGAAGGAGCCGTCGCGGGTCCGAGCGAACGGCTGGGCGTTCCGTACCTCACTCGAGCCGGTGGTGGAATAGCGGACGTGTCCGATGGCGAGATGACCGGGCAGCGTCCGGAGGATCTCTTCCTCGAAGACCTGCGACACCAAGCCCATGTCCTTGTGGACGATCAGCCGAGAGCCGTCGCTGACCGCTATCCCTGCCGATTCCTGGCCACGATGCTGCAGCGCGAAGAGGGCGAAGAAACTGAGCCGGGCGACATCCATATCGGGGGCGTAGATGGCGAACACCCCACATTCGTCGTGAGGCGAGTCATCAAGCCAGGGATCCCGCATCATTCCCCCAGGGCCCGCGGCAACGCCGATTCGTAGATCTCTCCGAGAGTGGCGACGGGAATACGAAGGTTTATCGCTCCCTCGTACCCTTCACCGACGCTGCTCGCGATCGCCACGAGATCCGCGCCGCCCACGATGCCCAGTGCCGTCGCCGGAACCCCATCGGCTCCGCACATCCTTTCGAACTGATCGACATTGGCGGGCGCCACAGAAACCACCACGAGCGTGGGAGTCTCGCCGAAGAGGGCGATATCGGGCCGCGTGAGCGCTTTTCTGGTCGGTGCCAGCGACGCGCCGATCTTGCCGGCGATGCAGCTTTCGGCTACCGCCACTGCCACCCCACCATCGGACACGTCGTGCGCAGAGCGAAGCAACCGGGCCGCGATAGCGCGCCGGACCAGCCCCTGCAAAGCCAACTCAGCCTCCAGGTGCACATCGGGGATGCGCCCGGCGGGGCGGCCGCGCGCGCCGCCGTACCAACGCTTCTGATACTCCGACCCATCCAGCACCGGCACGGCATCCCCCAACAGGTAGACCGCGTCTCCCTCGTCTTTGAACGAGATTGTGCAGTTGGCCGTCACGTCTTCCGTCAGCCCCAGCATCCCCACCACGGCCGTGGGGTAGATGGGTTGCTCGAAACTCTCGTTGTAGAGAGACACGTTGCCCGAGATCACCGGGGTGCCGAGCGCCTCGCAAGCCTCCGCCATCCCCTCGATGGCGTGGGCGAGCTGGTAGGCGATAGGCCCGTTGTCGGGATTGCCGAAGTTGAGGCAGTTGGTGATGGCGATGGGCTTCGCACCTACGCACGACACGTTGCGCGCCGCCTCACAGACGGCTGCTTTGCCGCCGCGATAGGGATCGAGGAAGGTCTGACGCCCGTTGCCATCGGTGCACACCGCGATACCTGCCCCCGTGCGTTTGATGCGGAGAAGGGCGGCGTCGCCGCCAGGAACGATCACAGTGTTGAGTTGCACCTGGTGATCATACTGCTGCCAGACCCAGCGGCGGCTCGCGATATTAGGCGAGCCGATGAGGTCGTAGAGGATGTCGGCGAGTGACGCGTCCGGGGCCGGGAAACCGGCCGGGTCGAGCGGCTCGTCGACCTCATGCGCGGGCCGTTCCTGGAGAATATCGTAGGTGGGCGGTTCGGCCAGGGCCTCGGCGTCCATGTCGCCGACCATCTCGCCGCCGAAGAAGACCCGCAGGTGCCTGGTATCGGTGACTTCGCCCACGATGGTGGAGTCGAGATCCCAGCGGTCGCAGACGGCCTTGACCCCTTCCCAGTTGTCGGGCGCCACGATCGCCAGCATGCGTTCCTGGCTCTCGCTGATCATGATCTCCCAGGGCTCCATGTCGGCCTCGCGGAGTGGGACCCGGTCGGCATGCAGATCGATGCCCACCTCGCCTTTGGCCGCCATCTCGCTGGACGAGGAGGTGATGCCGGCCGCGCCCAGGTCCTGTAGCGCCACCAGCAGGTCGGCGCGCAGAAGCTCGAGACAAGCCTCGAGCAGCTTCTTCTCGGTGAAGGGGTC
>PMIZ01000333.1 GCA_003157225.1 Actinomycetota bacterium
TATCAGCCGGGCCGGTTGCCGGATTCCGGCGAGGATATGCTCGAAGCGGGCTTGGACCTCGGTCTTGGAACCCTCGCTCAACGACGAAGCGCACCGGCAAGAGCTACCACTTGGCTCGTGGAGGCGGGAGCACCCTGCTCGAAGTAGCGTACAGCCGCGTGACCCATCGCCATGGTCGCGGTGTAGCCCGCAGCCGCCTTGATCACGGGGCCGATCCCCGGAATCGAGCGCAGCAGGTATCGGGCCAGAGCCCGAAATCCGAACCCCACGCCCACGATGCCGGCCACCTCCACGGCCCGCTCTCGATCGATCTGAAGCCCATAGAGGTTCGCGATGGAGAGCACCATTTTCACTTGGTTGAGCGTCATCACCGGCATGTCGGAGCCGGGAATGAAAAACGCCAAGCCGACGAGCGCATTTTGGGCGGACGTCCGGCCGATGACGCGGTTGGCCGCTGCGTCTCGCAGCGCGGGGTGACGCCGGCCTAGCGCAACCACGTGGTCCCCGGCGACGTCGGCGCAAGCCTCGAACAACCGCCTCCAACCGGCAGGCGTATCGGAGAATGAGAGACGAGTGCATCTTCTGCACGGCCTGGTGGCCTTGCCTGTAGCCGAGGATCCTTCATCCACAGCGATGATCGCGCCTCCCCCAGGCGCCGGGTCACCGACCGCCGAAAGCGCCTCCGCCTCCCTCTCGGCCGGCACGAGCAGGATGAGCAGTTCGCCAGGCACCGACGCGAGCCCGGTCAAGTCGGCCAGCGGACGCACCCAGGTGGCGGGGAGCGTGCCGCCCGAAGCCAACTGTTCCTGTGCCAGCCCCACCAGCCGCGGATCACCGGCGAGCACTACCCCGGCCGACTGGCCGGCAGTCGCGGATACTTCTTTCCAGGCCTCCCGAAGCTTGGACACGTTCAACGGCATTTTCGCCACAGACAGCCTCCCCGTCGCTGCGGTGGAACAGACGCTTAGCGCGGCGCAGCCACGGAGTGCACGTGGATGCTCTCCAGCAGGCCGATCGCCATCAAGAATACTACCAGCGAACTGCTGCCGAAACTGACGAACGGGAGCGGGAGCCCGGTGACCGGCATGATGCCGGTGGTCATGCCGATGTTCACAAAGACCTGGAAGACCAGCACCCCCGCGACGCCGGCCGCGATCAGCGTGCCGTAGAGATCGCGCGACATGCGGGCGATCCGGAACGCCCGCCAGACGATGATCGCGAAGAGACCGATGAGCAAAGCCGCTCCCATGAAGCCCAGCTCTTCCCCGATGACGGCGAAGATGAAGTCGGTGTGCCGTTCGGGCAGGAAGTTGAGGTTGTGCTGCGTCCCGGCCAGGTAGCCCTTGCCGGTGAACATGCCGCTGCCGATGGCGATCTTGCTCTGGAAGAGCTGGTACCCATAGCCCGTGGGGTACTTCGCCGGGTTCAAGAATACCTCCAGGCGCGCCAACTGCCAGTCCTTCAGCAGCTTGACGTTGAAGGCTTTGGGCAGGATGCGCAGCACCAGCACGCTCAGGAAGACCCCGGTTCCCGCCAGTATACCCAGATGGCTAAGGCGTATCCCCCAGACGATCAGCATGATAAGCAGGATAGCTATGAACACCAGGGAAGTGCCAAGGTCTGGCTGGAGAAAGACGAGGATGCCCGGCACGAGAACGTAGCCGATGCAGAGGACGACGAAGCGGAATCGATGTCTCAGCTCCACGCCTTCGGCAAGCACGGCCCCCAGTGACAGGATGATCATGAACTTGACCACTTCGGCGGTCTGCAGCCGGAAACCGGGCAGCGCGATCCACCTGTTTGCGCCCACGGTCGCGTTCCCGCTTCCGATGACAAGCGTGAGTATGAGCAGCAGGATGCTGCCGCCGTAGATGTATAGCTGCCAGCGCGCGAACCGCTGGTAATTGAAGATGCTGAGAGCGATCAAGAACACGAGCCCGAGACCCAGCCCGGTCGCCTGCGAGCGCACGTAGAAGAACGGGGTCGAGATCGTGGGGTCGTTGTGGGTAGCCGAATACAACATGAAGAAGCCGTAAGTCGTGAGCGCAAGCGTGGCCGCGAGAAGCACCCAGTCCATGCCCCGCAGATACTCGCCCAGCGAGAAGCCGAGCGGTTGCCGGCGTTCCGTGGCAGCCTGCAGTACTCCGGTGGGCTTGTTCACTGCTTCACGACCTATTCCTTCGGATTGCTGATGGACGCGGCCGAACCCTGTCCTTTGCCAAAGTAGGCCTGCATCACACGACGCACCACTGGAGCCGCCACCCCGGCGCCCTTGCCACCTTGCTCGATGATGGCGACCACCACTATCTGCGGAGCAGTCATCCCGTCGGCCGGCGCATAGCCCATAAAGAGCGCATAGTCATCGTCCGGCTTCTTCTGGGCGGTGCCGGTCTTGCCGCCCACGGCCACCGGAAAGCCCCGGAAGGCGTCATAGGCGGTGCCGGTCGGATCGGACGTCACCAGCCGCATGCCCCGTCTGACCGCTTTCAGGATCGTGTCCGATATGTCGAGTTTGTTGCGCACCTCGTTTTGGATCGGGCGGATGATCCTGCCGGAGGCGTCGGTGATCTCCAGTCCGACGTGCGGCACCCACACCGTGCCACCGTTGGCGATGGCCGAACACGCGACCGCCAGCTGGAGCGGCGTAACCAGAAGGTCACCTTGGCCGATGGCCAGGTTGATCTCGTCGCCGGGTTTCCAGAGCTGCTCCTCGGCCGTCTGGCCAGTCGCCCGCTTCCACGTCAAGTCCGGGACCCGAGTCTTGTCGGTCTCGCCCGGCAGGTCGATGCCGGTGCCGGTCTTGATGCCGAAGCCGAAACTGCGCAGACCATCCTGCAGCTGCGCACCCTGCTGCTGATACATCAGCCATCCCACGTTGTAGAAGAAGACGTCGCAGGACTGCTCGATGGCCTGCACGACGTTGACATCACCGTGGGCTCCGCCCGAGTCCTTCCAGGTCTGGCTCGAGGTCTGGCCCTTGAGGGTGAAGCTGCCGGTACAGTTGAAGATCGTGTTGGTGGTGATGACTCCTGTGTTCAGCGCGACCGAAGCCACAAAGGGCTTGAAGGTGGAGCCTGCGGGATAGAGCCCGTCCAGCGCCCTGTCGAACAGAGGTTTGTTGGGGTCATCGTTGAGTTCCTGAAAGTCGGTGTTACTGATGCCGCCGACCCAGACCGACGGATCGTAGTTCGGATAGGAGGCCATGGCGAGTATTTCGCCGGTCTGCGGGTCCATGGCCACGACGGCGCCGCCTGCAGCCTTATCGAAGCCGCTGGCATGGGCACGTTGGATACCTTCGACGAGGGCGTCCTCGGCCGCCTTCTGTAGGTCGCTGTCGATGGTCAGGACGAGGTTGTTCCCCGCCACCGCCGGATAGTCGTCGATGATCTGTTTCGGGTTGCCGGCGGCGTCTACCTCCACCGTCTTCCAACCGTCGGTGCCGCGCAGGTACGAGTCGTAGGTGCGCTCCACCCCGTCCAAGCCCACGTGAGCCCCCGCCTTGAGAGCCAAGAACTCCTGCTGACCGATGTCGTTCGAGGAGATCTCACCTACGTAGCCCAACACGTGCGCGGCCAACGCCCTCAGGGGGTACTGACGCAGGAAGGCGGTCTGGACGACCACACCTGGGAAGTCGGCCCCGTGTTCCTTGAGGTAGGCGACCACCGTGTTCTCAGGCACATCCTCTTGAAGCATGTACGTAACATACGGGTCCCGTGTGGCCGTTTTGTAGGCCGTCAGCACGTCGCCCTTGGAGATACCCAGCAATTTCGTTAGGGAGGAGATCTCCTGGTCGAATTCGAAGGCGTTCTTCTCGGGGTCCGGCATGTCCATGGCGAGCAACCCCACGCTCAGGCCTCCGCGGTTCTCCACCAGCACCTTGCCTTTGCGATCGTAGATGACGCCCCGAGGGGCCTCCACCATCACCGTANNACGCGACGTACTGTGGGCCCGAGAGGATCTGCATGTACCAGAGACGAAACCCCAGCACCCCGAACAGCAGGAACGCGAGGAGCAGGAGGACGCCCACTCTGATGCCGATGAACGAATCATCCTCAGACGGTCTTCTCTTCTTTGCCGGCTCGAGAATCATTCCGTCCCTCCCCTACTCACCGCAGGCTCCACCCCGCGGGGCCCCGGGATGACCCGGAGGCGGATCAACAGCACGTACACAGGAATGGCGACCAAAGCATCTAGTAGGGCCTCGGGCAAGATCTGAACTCCGAGAATGGTGAAGAAGCCCGCCCTGGGCCCCATGACGAACTGTAAGAGACCGTAGAGCACCTGGGCGGAGAACGAAGCGCCGAGAGCGATCAGAAACACTGCCCAGGGCCCCACCGTCCCAAAGCGCACCACGACCATCCCGACGAAGTAGCCCACCAGCACGTAGGTGAGCGCCCGGATGCCCAGGGGTTGCATGAACGCGAGGTCCGCAACGAGGCCGGCCACAAAACCGAAGATGGCTCCATCCAAGGACCCCCGGCTGATGCCGATGACCACGGTGAAGATGAGAAACAGGTCGGCCGTGACTCCGAGAACACTGATGTGCGAGACCAGCATCGTCTGGAGCACGATGGCGACCACGAACAACAGGACAACCTTGCCGACGGCTATGAGTTGGTTACGAGCCAGAGCTGCTCTCCTCCGGAAGAACGATCACCATCACTTCTTCCAGCACCCGGAAATCCACAAAGGCCTGGACCTCGATCTCTTTGTTTGGATTGACGTCCTCCTCGCCCACATTGGCCACGATGCCTATCGGAATACCGGCCGGGGAGATGCCGCCGTAGCCCGACGTAACGATGACCAGCTTGGGATCGACTCTGAGATCCCGATCGACATAGTTCATGAAGAGGCTACCCGACAACGACCCCTCCACCATGCCTTCCGCTCGGGGACCCTGTATCGTGGCCGCCACGCTGGACGTTGAGTCGGTGATGAGAGTCACCCTGGCCTGGTGAGCGGTGATGTAGGTGATCTTCCCTACCAGCCCCTTGCCGGCGAGCGTCTCGCCCGCCATGGGCGTGGCGCCGACCACAGGCAGATTGAGCCTCAGCCCGTCGGCGGTGCCTTTGTCTATCATCACCCACGCCTCCCAGCGACTGGGTGACTTCGCGATGACATGGGCTACCTTGAACGTGGTGCCACTCGGGTAGGTCCCTTTGTCGTGGATATCGAGCAGCCCTCTCAAGCGCTGGTTCTCCTCGGCCTGCTGCTCGAGTTGGACCACCTCTCCCTGCAGCGCCTGTACCTGGCTCTGCAGTTCGTTTGCCTTCTTGTGCGCCGACCAGATGGTCCTGAACCAGGTGTAGCCGTCCTGAAACGGCTTGGCGACTTTGGCGCCCCAGGACTGCAGCGGGGAGAGAAGACCGGCGCCGAACTGCTGGACAGAGTGCACGGGACCCGTTTCGGTCTCCCGAAAAGTGACCGTGAGGAGTGCCAAAGAAACTATGATCAAGATGACGAAGACGAGTCTCCGCCATGCTACCTTGCTGCGCGGCATCCTGCCCCCCGCCAACTAGTAGCGGCGTCTCTTAGTCCTGATTGACAGTCTGGAGAGCGTATCGAACTCTTCGAGCGACCGGCCGGAGCCGACCGCGACGCAAGTGAGCGGAGACTCGGCCAGGTTGACCGGCATCTGGGTCTCATCGCGCACCCGTTCGCACATGCCCTGGAGCAGCGAGCCTCCGCCGGCCAGCATGATGCCCCGGTCCATGATGTCGGAGGCCAGTTCGGGCGGTGTCTTGTCGAGCGTGGACTTGATGGCGTCGATGATGGCTGCAACCGGTTCCTCGATGGCATCCCGCACTTCCTCCGAGGAGATGACGAGGTTCTTGGGCAGCCCTGTGACCAGGTCCCGGCCGCGGATCTCGGCCTGTTCCTCGTGCTCCAGGGGGAAGGCGGAACCGATTTCCAGCTTGAGCTCCTCAGCCGTCTGGCTGCCGATCATCAGTTTGTACTCTTTCTTGATGTAGGCGATGATCGCCTCATCCAACTCATCGCCCCCTATGCGCACCGACTGAGCGACCACGATGCCCGCGAGCGAGATGACG